>JALOBO010000062.1 GCA_023228225.1 Clostridia bacterium | reverse complement strand
GTCTTTCATGATTTTGATGTTTATTAATTATTTGTTATTATATACAGAAAGTTGTAAAAGTTTTATATTCTTTCTGGTGCTGTATTAAAAGATTTTTTCCAAAACTCGGTATATCCAACAGTTTCGCCGAATACATCAATTGCTGTTTCTATTCGTTTTGTTCTTTTTAATTTTTCAATTTTAAAACATTTTCTAAAAGCTGCTTGCGATAAACATAATTCGTGTCCTGCAACATCTAATGAAACAGTTTCTAACCCATCATAAAACTTTTTAAATTCGCGTAAGCAATAATTGTTTGTGAATACAATCCCGTTAACGTTTCCATATTTAAAAGTTATTTGTATTTGTTGATTATATACTTCCCACTCCTTTTCAAGAAATTCAATTCTACTTGCTTTATTTTTTAAATCTTCAACAAGAAATTCGCGAATACATGGATTATCTTTGATTATGTAATCTGAAATTTCCTTTCGATTTTTTGGGCTGTAACAATTTTTTGGATTACTTGGCTTTTCATATTGAATATCTATTTCAGTTCCGGTTTCAAATACAAAATGATTTAAAAATTTATTATATCCGTGTGCGCATTTAATTACAATTTTCTTTACATTTAATTTTGTAAAAAGATCTTCTGGAAAAAATACATCAGGTTCGCCATGTGTATATCCAATTGCTTGCGTAAAAGAATCTGTTATATAAAAAGTATCGCCAATAACACAAAGTTTCAACAATGCATATAAATCAATTGTAGGAACACTTGCGTTAATTATGTTATATTCTGTGAAGTAAAATTCGCCATTTTTATATTCTTTAAAATCTTCTAATTTCAAATGTTTAAAAATGTCTGTAATTATACCTTGGATTTCATAAGTTGCAACCTGCTTTGTTGTATCATATTTTGAATGATATAAGGCAATTGCATTGCCATGATAATTTATACCGAATGATAATTCGTATCCTTTATCTAAACCAACGCCACTTAAACTGTGATGAACAACAGACATGCACAAAGAAATACCTGGCGCGATATCTTGTTTAAAGGATTTATACGCATTATAGCCACCAGATATATTAACTAAACTTTTATAGTTTGTCATATTCAATAAATTCTCTGGCAAATAATTTTCAGTATCGTTTATTACGGTTTCCCAATCTGAATATGCATACATATCACCTGGATAACTAATACCGTTTCTGTTATCTCTATATATTGAAAGCGGCATTTCAACTTTAAAAATACGTGCCTTGTTTAACAGAATATCTTTTATTGTTTTTTCGATTAAATCTTTCATTTAAAATAAAGCTTTTTCTTTTTTGATTTGTTCTCTAAGTTTTGTTAGTCGCGAACAAAATTCACGAGTTGTTAAAACAGTTTTTGATTCATCATTCTTTCCCATTGAATGCGTGAGTACAGAGTTTCCGCTTGCAATCAATGCTTTACGAAAACTTGAGTTTTTTGACATTGCTTCGTATGCTCTATCAAGAAGATCTTGGTATTCTTTTGAATGCCTGTTGATTTCAACACCTTGCCAATATAGCGTTTGTGTCATCCACCATTTTTTTGGTTTGCCTTTGAACTTCGCAGCAACTCCTACTAATTTACAAACTTCAATTTGCATTTCTGGGGATTTAAACTTTAGTGATTGCAAAAATCCTTCAAATGAAGCAATTTGTACGCCATCCAATTCAAAAGGATGAGGCGCAAAGTTAGATAATGCGCTGGCAGGATACCCTTGTCCGCTTCCTATATCCATGATATTAAAAAATTATTTAATTGTGATTGTAAATTTATAAATTTTGTAATTGTCCTAAAGTCTTTTTGTAAAAAAACTGCGCATTGTTTCTGGGATTCAAAAACAATTATTTCACCTGTTATTTGATTATGCACTTGCACTTTTTTTCCTTGAGATTTCTTTTTAATTTTTACGTTATTAACTTTTCTAAATGCCCAGACATCAACCATGCCTTTTCGCCGTTTTTCTTTTTCATCATCAGGCATTGGAATTCCTTTTAATTTCTCACTTATTTTTGCACATGTTTCTTTTTCTCTTTCTTTTCCAAAATAATGGTGATTTTCACCTGCTGTTTTTTCATGAAAAGAATCTATGCCTTCTTGCGTCCTATGCCATTTTTCACCTGCCATTGAATTATTTTCAATTTGGCATTTTCTTATTTTATCTTTAGTTTCTTGCGTGTGATGTTTACCGGTAAAATTTTTATTGTGTCTGCCGCCCTTTCCGCCAGGCCAACAATTGGTTAGATTATGCAACCCAATTTCCGATATGATTTTTTCTTCTAATGTATACGCAAATTCTTCTTCTAAATTAACTTTTATAAAAAATTCGATGGGCTGTAAACCTTCATCTAAAATTTTTTTTATTGTTCTTGTTTTGTGTGAACGCTTATAGTTTACTGCTGCTTTCTGCGAATGCACATATATACGTCTTAATTTTCCTTTGCCTATGTAAAAAGGTTTGTATTTTACACCAAAATCAGTAAACGCATATTCGCCAGGCTTTCGTGGATCCAATAACGCATATACATAATAAATGTTTTCCATATATAATTTTTAATTTATATATCAAAACATTTATGTTAAGATTGTAAAAATCCTTCCATTGAATTGCAAGTAATCCCATCTATTTCAAATGGGTGAGGTGAAAAATTTGATAATGCGCTAGCAGGGTATCCTGCACCTGAACCTATATCCATTGTTATCCAATTAATATTGTATGCAATTCTTCAGCTTCTTTTTCCGTCGCGCTTTCTAATTTCGTTGCAGGATATCCGAATCCTTTAATTAATGCAATTGGTCCTTCCTTTCCTAAGAAACGGAAATCATCAACAGTTAATTTTTTTGCAATTTTTGATGCAAATTCTTTTATACTTGCAAAGTCAGAATTTGCATTTTTTTTTCTCAAGTTTTTCAAAGTGCGTAATTACATGTCTTACACAACTTTCAGTTCCGCTAAGACAACCGCCTTGCGCATCAGCAACACTTAAAATATTACTTTGTACTAAAGGTTTCAATTGAAACAATGCGCCTTCCTTTGTTTTTACGCCATTTTCTTCAAGCCATTTAATAATAGGCTCTGGACTGCACATATATAAGTACAGTTCTAATGCTTGTGTGTTCATATAATGTATTTTAAAAGTTACTTGATTAATTTAACTATAATATCATGCAATTCATTGATAACACTTAATGGAATTGTTTGCAACGAACATGAAACATCGACGCATAGCATATCATTAATGAAACGATATGTAATAACCCACCTTGTTGATTATTTTCAACAAGCCAAACGATATGACTCCAATGCACATGTGTTACTGCTGCGTATTTAAAAGGTACTGTAAGCTTTAATTTATTTGCTTCTTCTAAAAGTTGTTCATCAACTGCCATTTTATAATTTATTTGCAAGTTTACACATATGACAATCAACTAATGAATTGCAATCCAACATTCTGAATGCAGATTTGTTTGTATTCGGATTAATTTCAATTCCTACTGGATAGTCAGTTTTCATGCCATATTTGAATGGCTTACCTGAAATTTTTCAATAAGTTCGCCAACCATTGCCGGCCATTCATTTTCATTTGAATATTTTACTTTTCCCATGATTATTTTATTTTTGGATATACGATAGTCATATCTCCATTTAAGTTGTAATGCTTTTCCAAACCGCCGCATCCTTTTGCAATCCAGCCTTTTGCTTTCAAAACGCGTTTTCTATACGATGTTGCTTTAGTAAACAACAACTCAGTTATTTCGTTTGGTGTAAGATTATCATCGAACTTGATATCTTGTGTTGCGTATAAGCAATCTGTTTTTCGATAAAATCTATTAGCAGATAAAGAAATCATCCAAGTTGTTTGAATTTCTTCATCACGATACTTAATCATTTTTCCGTTTCGGAAATTAAATTTAAAAAAATAGGAATTTCGGGTATATTCATATCAATTATTTTACAATGTTATAAGTACCGGTATAAACTTCAGTATCAGCAAGTTGTGAACACCAAACAGATGTTTTTTTCAACAAAAATAAGGTTTTCATTATTTTCATCTTAGATGGTATCTTCCACCACGCAAAATACGGTCACTTGAACAAAATCGTATTGAAATATCGTCAACACTATCAGCAATAAAAATAGCAAATTATGGAATACCGTTTGCATCGTAAGAAATTATTAATTTATTAAAAATCAAATTCGATATCTTTTGTATCATATTTATTTAATACTTTCTTTTTTGATTTTTTTAGCAGTTCTCGACAATCTTCTTCAGATGGGCAAGAACCTAACTCCCATCTTCGGCATATATTTATACCGTTGCCTGAAAAGGGCACAAAACATATACCAACCATTTTATTACAAAAGTTATCTCGTACTGAATAGTTCTTTTTATTATATTTCATATATTTAATTTTTATTAATTAATTAAAATCAAATATACAACATTTATGAAGCAATAGCAAATATTGAGGCATTTATTTTTGCACATTTTATACTGAATGCGAACTTACAACAATTGTTTTTTTATATTTTTCAATCATGTCCTCTATTGCTGCCGCCATATTTTCTTCTAATTTTTCTTTGCTATCATGTGGTTTAAATTCCGTGTGCAATTTACCGTTTATATAAATTTCGCCTACGAATTTTTTATTTGGTGATTCTACAAATGGAACCGGCCCGAATTTTGTTTTTAATGTTGGTGCAGTTGAATTAATCGTTTCTTTTGTGTCTGTAATTTGTTCTGCCGTTTTTTGACGTTTTGTTTTTTGACGTTTTGTTTTTACTTTATACTGCGAAATTTCATTTAATATAATTTCTTTTGCTTCGTCAATATTTGTTGCGTTTTCTTTAATTAATGTATAGCCAGGATTTACAGTTTCCTTGTATTTAACTCTTCTCTTAATTTTGTTATTTTTCTTGTTTAAAGAAACTTTTACATTTACGCCAGGAAACTTTTTTTCAATGAAAATTTCCTTATCGGTTTCTTTAAACCCTTGTTTACGCGTCGTTACCTTTTTGTCAATAATCTCCATTTTTTCATCATTAATTGTTTCTACTATATTCAATACATTTTTTACTGGCGTATTTAAAATTTCTTGTTTACGCTTTTCAAGATCTTTGCGTCCATTACGATTGTAATGACGCCATTTTGCTTTTTCTTCTTCTGTTGATTCTTTTTTCATATTTTAAATTTTATTTTATATACAGAAATTTAAAACAGTTTTATTTGATTTTTATAAAATTAGTTTTTGAATCATGGAAAGATCTTTAAGTATCCTAGATTTGCTATGAGTATTTAACAACATGGAATTGCCCTAGTCTTTCTATACTAACCCTTTCCGAAACTATGGTATCTATTATATACAGTTATTTAAAATAGTTTCATTTTATTTCAAAAATATTTTTCCTTTTGTAAAATACCAATCTTTAACTTTGTAATCGCCAAATCCGTTATCATCTAATAATTGTCGAATCTTAAAATGATTATCGGTTTCAAGAATAATTGTAAGTTTATCTTTTGCTGCTCCTTGAATTTGAACTACTATAAATTCTTTCATATTACAAAAATATTAAGTTATTACTTTTTGCCCAATTTTCTTCAGCAATCATAGGTTGCACATTGTCAATTGAATTTGCGCCGCCTTGTGACTTTGGCAATCTGTGGTCGATTGTAAATAAGTCGCCGTCTTCTGAATAAAAATTATAATGGAATGATGAAGGACCTTTTTTATAATCAGCTCGGTCATATCCACAATATGCAACGTTTTTTCCAGTTACTGGACATGTGAGATTGCCGTTTTTAATTAGATGAATCCAAAACAATTTTCGTTGAGATATTTTGATTTTCAACTTTGCATCTGGATTATTTGCAACTCTTCTTTTTAATTTTTCTTTTGCTTCTTTATTGATGCGTTTATCAAATTCCGCAAATGTAATTTTTTCTAATGTAGTGAATTTTTGATGCATGATTAAACAAATTTAATTCCGTAAGTACTTGAATCTTCTTCAATTGTTGTTTGCGTATATGTACGTTTTAATAATTTAACATTTTTAAACGTTGACCAATCTTTTGGAAATGGCCGTTTTTTATCTGCAGCTAAACACAATTTTGGTGAACCGTACCATCCAGTGTCAAACCAGTGTATACCATCATGTGTTACAGCAAATGTAAATTGTACAAGTGGCTGATTTGTTAATAATTCTTCTAGACTCATGATATTATCAATTAATTAAAATCAAATATACAACATTTTGAATGCATTGTCAAATTTTTAAGACTAATAATTCACCCAATTTTCAAAGCTTTCAATAAATGCGTCAGTATTAAAATCCGAAAGTATTTTTTGTTTTGCCTTGAATACATCAGATTTGCAAAAATCGCAAAGTTCTTTTGTTAATTCAATTCCTGCTTTTACTTCAAAGTTTTGTGCATACTTCAAAGTTTTATCATTAAAATGTTTAGTTGTCCAATCTCTATTTACTGATATGATTGCTTCATATTTCCTTAACATTTTATTATCAGATACATCAAGTTTTATACTTTTAAATTCTGCATTTGCTTTTGCAAAATCAAAAGACTCATTTAACATTTCCTTTGCATAAATATGTCCTCTTACTATATGACCTAATCTTTTTCTTTTATTGTAATCATCAGTATATTTGAAATAATGTTTAATGTCTCTTCTTGCAAGACCTAAATAACTTCTTATGATTGAATACGTTATGAAAGAATCTTTATATTTTGAAAGCCAATCCAAGTCAGTTCCGTTCAATTCACCTGAATGAATTACTTCAAAGTTTATTGTTGAATCGCCGCTTATGCAATTCTTCAAGAAGTTATGCAATGATACAAAATTGTAATCAATGTTATCTTCTTTAAATTGCAACTGGTGATGCGTTTGCATTGCTGAAAATAATTCGTTTTCAGATGTTGCATATATGTAAAGGTAGTCAGTATCAGAATTTTCATTGTTCGTTCCGTACATATGGGAACCTACTTTTACTTTTGCTAGTGTTGCAGATTTTAATTTCTCAAATAAATCTCTGTCGTTAAAATGTATATTCATAATTTATATTTCTTCTTGTGATCTAAAATAATTATCTTCGCATGATTCAAAATCTGTAGCCCAACAAATTTTATCCGAATCTGTTGGATCATCTTTCATTTCTGAATTGTAAGGGTCGATGTAAATATATACGTCTTGATATTTATCTAAGCGTTTTTGTAACCCTTCTTCATCGCAAATTTCTGTATTTGGAAACTTTGACTTTAAACCTTCTAATGTTTGTGCGGACTCCTTCATTTTTTTTGCTCGTCCTCTTTCATACATGTATATCATAATTTCAATATTTATTAAACAAATATAAACTAAAAATGCCTCAATAGCAACTATTGAGGCATTTATTTTTGAATTATTTTTATTTTCTTGGCGTTAATCCGTCAAGAATTTTTGTGATTGCACCTTTAATTTGACCGTCAGTTGGCGCAATTTCATTTTTGATACTTAAAAATCTTTTAATCTCTTCAATTTTTTCTTTCATTAATTTGAAATTTTTAATTGATTTAACTGGTCCTTCGTATGCGTAAAATAAAACTTCATGTTTCCATGCATGTTTTGCAACATTTGCTGCTGATTGGTCTTTGCCATCAATTAATAATTGTGTAACATAATGACTGTTTTTATTTCTTTCCTCAATTTTCCAAATTGATACATTACAAAGTTTATCATTAAATTTTAATTTAACGCACAATGTTTCTGTTGACGTTTTCACTGTAAACACTTTTAAGAACATACCAGTTGGTGTTACAAATAAATGTTGACTTGTTTTGTTTATGTAATTTAATACATGACTGTTTACTTTTTCTATATTGATTTCCATGACTTTATTTTTTATTTTATGATTTATGATTATTTTGTTTTCTGTTCTTTTTGCGAATTGAACAGATTTACGCTATATGTTCAAAATTCATTGAAAATTGAACATCATAAAATAAAATTAAGTTGGAGCACGCGGCCTATTAATCTAGTGTCTCATAACTTTACATTT
>JALOBO010000061.1 GCA_023228225.1 Clostridia bacterium | reverse complement strand
AACTTTGACAAGAAAAGAGCAAGAGCTGACAACATTAGAAGTAAATCAAGAGAAAGCCTAGACTACGCAAAGAAACAACTAGACCTAGCCATAAGAAGAAGTAATATTAAAGTCGGTGTTGAGAAAATCTCACAAAAGTATGGTGTTAGGGTAGGCGATAAGGTAAATTTATACTGGACAAACAACTATAAAAAGTATAAAATGCCTGCTACGGTTAGTAAAATAAACGAAAATACACTTGTAGGAAAGCTACTTGAGCCTTATAACGGATACCCAATCGGGAAAGAAATATCAGTGCCAATGATAGGAACTGCAGGTAATAAGTGGGAGCATATAGGAAAAGATAAACCTAAAGTAGATTCTAATAAAGAAATACTAAACAAGTTTTACGAACAAAACAAAGGATATTTTAAAGTTGGTGATAAAGTAGATACAGGTTTCTATGGAAAAGGTGTTATAGTAAAAGTGAATAAAGCAACTGTTGTTGTGCAGGTTCCTCCTGTGTATGGTGGTGATAAAGGACTGAGAAAACTAACTAATCACCCTGATGCAATGAAAAAACTGTGAACAGTTAAGGTTATATGTGAGAACCGTTAAAATTGGAAAAGAATATTACAACTATGGAAGAAAGAAATAACATTTAATTTTTTACTTTTTACTTTTTTAAAAAACGTTTCAGAAATACTTTTAATTTATTCGACTATTCTTATAAAGTAATTAAAAAAGAAAAGAAGGTGTTAAAACTGCTGCATTTGGGTGTCTGCGATTGTCTCGTCAGACTCAGTTTCAGCACCAAAGAAATCCGTTTTACCTTCCAACTGCTTTAATATTGGATGCAACATAAACAGAATTGCACCTAAATAACCTGGCAACATACACAGCCAGTATATAGCAGAGATTACTAAACTCCTTGCATCTGAAGTCTCCCACACATCAGAGACATTTGTAAAGAAGCTCACACCGTCAAGCCCTGAAGTTATACCGTCCAAACACAACCCATAAGCGAAAACCATGTACGCAGATATGATAAGGGATACTACCATTAGCATTAAGTATTCAAAGAATTTCCCTGAAGATAGATCTGTACCCTTTGACCTCTCAAAGCACCACAGGACAAGCCCTATAAGCACAAAGAATGGCGAAGCTTGCCATAAGTTAAGCATCGTTTCAAAGTGGCTTGTGGTATCTACTGTTAAGGACCCTGAAGCTATTAAATCATTTATTGCCTGTATTGGTACGTCAAATGTCCATGTTAATATTGTGTAGGCAAGACCAAAGACAAGGACAGTTGCAGCTATTACAAATATTGTCATACTGTCTGCTCTTTCATCTGAGAATATATCTTTCATTGTTTCCACCTCCTATAAATTATTTTGAAGAGGTTTTCCTCTTCTTTGTTGGTTTTGAATTACTTCCCAGGATACTGTCAAAGCTTCCTAGCTTGTTTTTAACTATTCTTTTACCTCTTACTGCCTTAAAAGTTTTCTCTTGTTTTGTACCCTTCTGAAGTTTCTTCTTTTTCTGTACTAGAACTACTGGAGGTGTACGTTCAGAAACCCTTCGTACATAACCACTGCCATTTGTTGTTTTACCTGTTGTTCTAACTGTAGTGGTTCTACTTGTATTTCTTGCAGATGTTGCGCGTGTAGTCTTTCTTGACGTAGTACGTTTGCTACTTCTTGGTGCAGAAACACTAGGTCTTTCAACAGACTTTCTTGATGCGGTGCGTACTGTGGTTGTGCTAACGTTTCTTGGTCTAACTGTAGGTCTTACTGTTCTAGTCGCAGTGGTTTTTCTCGCTTTAGTTGTTTTTCTCGCTTTAGTTGTTTTTAACCCTGTTTTTATACCTTTCCTATATTCATCAGGCATTTTCTGTTTTGTAGCTTTTGAGACGGTTGTTTTTATTAAACCTTCATTTAATTTTACACTTTGTGTTATATACTCATCAATAGGTAGAAGGCGACCTTTAAACCTAACAAACGTTGTTGAATCACCAGGTACTTTTACTATAGTAGTACCAGGCGTTAAAACTGCTTCTGCCTCTGCTCTTCCTCCTGCTATATCTCTTTCAAGTCTTGAAGTGAGATAAGCAACTTCTTTTTTAGCTTTATCTGATTGCATGAACTCCTGTGATTGCTTCGTTTTTCCTCTTACATTTTTAGGCATCCTTGAAACACCTTTAAACTCTATAGAATGGATAGTAGGCTTTAAAGGCTGTGATTCTCCTAATACTTTAGTTACTAACCCTTTAACTGTTTTTACTGGCTGTCTTGTGATAGCGCTTACAAGTTGTGTAGCTGTAGCTTTAGGGTTACTACCCGCTTTTGAAAGTGTTGCTCTAATGCCAACTACTGAGTCAAGAAACCCTGAAACATCTGATTTATTACCCAACCTTAAGAACCATGGAGATGTACCCGTTTTAAAACCCGACATATATAATCCAGGATTATCTGTAGGACGTGCTATTTCACCTCTAACAGTTGCTATGTTGCCTAAAGTTCCTTGAGAAGCATGAAAACCTTTAACTGTGCCTTTATCTGTTTCAAAAGTTTTCATAAAGCTTTTAGGTGTTTCACCGCTTTTTGTGTGTGGAAACTGTAACTTGCCTGCAAGTGTTTCGGAGTCCTTTACAACTTGTGTAAGTGCAATTTCTTTTCTTCCTGCAACTCTTGCAGCATCATATGGTAACATGCCTAATGACTGCCCACGTTTAAAGCCTGCACCACCTACTAAAAGGTTTTCACCTAAATCTATTAAACCACTATAATTTTTAGCCTTTGACATTGTTCTAACTTCTTTACCTCCTTGATAAAGCATTACTCCTGCAGTTCCAGGCTCTACAACTGTTTCTAAAGTTGTTAAGGCACTTTTTAATAAAGGGTTTGATATTTTAGACGCTATACTTAAAGTGCCTAATCTCACACCTGTGGTAACAGATGATAAACCAGCACCAAATAATTTTCCACCATAATACATTGCTATAGCTTCAGCACCTTTTGTTATAGGTTTTTCAATTATGCCTCTCTTCTCACTATTTAGTACTTCTCTAAATGTGTTACCTGTTGTTTTATCACTAAGTTTACCATACTGCTGATTAGGCTTCACATTCATTACAACATTAGCAACTTTATCACCGACAGCTAAATAATCCTTTACAGAATTAACAACATCTGTAACCACGTTAGTCTTGTTATAGTGTGTGTCTCTTAACTGCTTTTTCTGTGCTTCTGTGTACTTTGATTTAGATAGCTTAGCCTCAAAAGCTTTATCAGTGTATTTTTCTGGTGTATCCTCAACCTTATTTTGAGATGGTTCAGATATTTTACCTTTCATTATTGATATAATTTTACTGTCAGAATAACCAGTTTCAGCTTTGTACTGTCTAACCTCAGCGTCAAAAGCTCGCATAGAATCATAATAAGCCTGCTGCTGTCCTGTTGGTAGTGACCGCCCTATAGTGTTTCTAGCAATCGTTATTCTGCGCTTGTCAAATGCGTTAGTGCTGCTTGTCACAGGACGATTAGCATAATCAGTGTATTTATCCGCTTCAGCTACAGAAGCAGAGGAAACAAAGGACCTTGCAGTATTAGCCAACTTCTCTTTAAAGTCCTGTGATCTACTTATCCGTCGCCCTGTTTGCTGTTTATATCTGTAAGCCTGCTGTAGAGAAGCTGCTGAGGCTGCAGAACTCCTACCAATAATTCCCACGGCATGGCTATTGCTTTTGCCTAACTGTATCTGTTTTATCTCATTACCTGATTTATTGAGCAGTGGAGAAGTAATAATACTGTTCTTATTTGCTGCTCTAATAGCTGCAGATTTCTTTGCTGCTGCCTGCTCTTTAATAGTTATTACTCTGTCCTGGGCTTTGTAAGGATTGAAGGATAAAACAGCAGCTTTCTTTGTGGTTTTTGCTATGCCGTTATCCAAAGCCTGAGCATAACTCTGTGTGCCTCTGCTCTCTGCCTTTTTGCCTGTAGTTTGTGAATATTGAGGAGAGTAGGAGGAAACTTTTTTTCCACTTGTGGATCTTCCGCTTCTCCCTCTTATTGTTGCTTTACCTGTGCCCATATGCCCACCTCAGACCTATTATTTTTTAACTTGTTTATACCCTTGATAGCAACCTATAGAAGCAACAACAGCAAACACAAAACTCTCCATAGTTAAGAGTACAAGGGTAAATACAGAGAGTGAGATAATTCCCCCAACCATATTACTTCTCCTGCTTCTGACATTTTCAGTGTTTTCTATATTTTCCATACTACCACCTCAAGCTTGGACTACCGAAACTCTAACATTTTTAACTTGCTTTTTCCTAATCTCTGCATCTATAGCACGTTTGGCTTTTACAGCTGCAGTTTTCCCTAACGGGGCACTTGTAGACATTGTTACTACTTTAACAACATATTTCTTAGCTTGTGTCATATTATATAACCTCTTTATTTATATTTATTTAATATTTACTTATAGAGTATACTGTTGTTAAACTATTTAAGTCTTCTGTCAATAAAATTAAAAGGGGTTTTAAACCCTTTAAAGCCTATTTCTACTCATTAAATAAAAGTTTGCTGCAAATGACAGAATAACCGCAAATGTAATCAACGTTTTATATTGCTCTGGCACAAACCCTATTAATAAAGTACCAAAGAACATTGCCACTATTGCAGGGATTGTCATTGTTTCCTGCTGTTTCCACATGAGCACGAAGGGAAGAATAAACAAAACTACATAAAACATTCTACCCATTACATCAGTAAAGGGAGTTGTTGCAGATTGTGTTAATCCTTCCCAGTTCATATCAGTGAAGTTATCCATTAGATTGTTATAGTTTTCATCATCTCCTATGTTTTCAATTGAAACAGTCGCTTTTTCTCTTGGAATTGTTACAGACCATGTTAACATATTTGAAGGACTACCGTCTGAGGCAATCACAGAGACATTATGATAAGCGTTATCCTCCGTGAAAGTGTATTCCTTACTCTGTCCTACCACAACTGTTTTTACTCCATCCAGATAAAAATCTGCTGAGTTTATTGCAGTTGTTGAGTTAAAACTGAAGGTATAACTGTTACCTACTGTGATAACCTGGTTACTATCTTCTACAAAGGAAATTATAGGTGTTGCTGCAGTCACGCCACATAGCATAAAAATTGAGAGTAAGATAAGTATAAGTCTGGCTCTCATTAATCCATTCCCCCTGTACTCCTGTTTGTTACAAGTTGCATTAACCCCCAAACTTCTGCTAAAGTTACCATGGTTTGAATCCCGTATGCAAATGCTACAGGTATTCCGATTGAAGCAAGATAAGGACCTGGCAGAACTAACACAGAAAACACCGTTTTAACTGTGCTATACATGCTTGCTATCATAGCCCACCCGTCAAATGCACTTGCCACGTCTGACTCTGACCCTGAAGAGCCTGCTTCTACTATTCCATCTGCAAGATCAGCCCCAGGCATTGTCACCTCTGGAATAGTGACAGTATCAAATATCCCAGCACCGTTTATTATTCCTCCTGCTACTACAAAAGCAAGAAGGAAGAAAGCTACTTCTTTAGCCCACATTAGATATTTGCCCCCTTTCTAGCTTCGTTAACAGCTGCAAGTAGTGCAAATACTGTCCCAATTATTAGCCCTGCTGCCATGGTTGTATTTGTTGCTGTCCCAAAGCCTGTAAAGACATCTAAGTACCACAGGAACCAAGAGAATCCACAGACCATTAGTCCACCCATTGCATGTTCAGCTTTTCCAAACATCATAGCAACGATAAACACAAGAAAAACACCAAAGTAAGACAGTGCTTTTCCTCCTATGAATGGTATTGTGGATCCTGCAAATGTTACTGTGTAAGCTTTTTCTACCTCTCCAAAGCTATCCTCCGTAAATTCTACTATGATTTTATAGGACTCTCCTAAATAATTACTGACTACAAATGAGTGACTACCTAACGTTCCTGTAGGTGTTTCTGTATAATCATCAAGCACAACAAAAGTTCCGTTATTAGCTGTTTGTCCTATCTGATAATAAACTCCCGTCATACTTGAGTCAGTACCATTCCAGCTTACTGTGACCTTGGCAGCAGTTGAGTTAAGTATTTCTTTATCGACTGACACATTTACAACATCATAAAACTGTGAATCAGGTAGCAGTGAAGTCTCTGTTATATCCAGTACAATTATAAAGGATAACTCAGAACTTGAAGGCATTATATAGTCTGTCTGCGTTCCATCATCTGTTGTTAACACAATTTTATATCTTACTCCTATGTCAATATCTGACATAGTAAATCTACCCGTGCTGTCTGTTGTACCAGTCCCTAATGTTGCCGTGTCACCGTTTTGATAATATGCATAAGTTACACCTGAAACACCAGAGAAACTGTACCAGTGTTCTTTAACTTTTATCACGCAATCTGTAGGTGCAAAGTAGCTCTGTGATGCCTGTATAGCTATGTTTTGTACTGTTACTTCGCTGTCAGTAACATCCACAGGAGTTATATCTGAAGCATCATAGCCTGTTTTCTTTACACTTACATAGTAAGTACCATTTGACAGACCTAATACCTGATAATAACCCTCTGACCCTGTCGTTTTTGTAACTGAATATGTATCATTATAAATAGTTGCAAGAGCTCCTGAAACTACCTGATAGTTACCAAGTCCTTGAGACTCATAAACACACCCTGCAATACCTGTGCCTGACACACTCCCTGTAGTCGTGACAATTACGAAATTATACTCATCTGGGTAATCCCCGTAAATATGATAAATAGGGTCATAACTCCTAACTCTCCAATAGTATGTACCTGCTGCAAGTGAAGCAGTTGCAGTTGCAGTTGTTGTTTCATGTGAGTACACTACATTACTAAATGCAGAGTCTTCTGCTACCTGTATCTGGCAGGTTGTGCCCGAATCTTCCCACACAAACACCTGGTCAGCGTATAGTGGTGGAAACTCCCTTGTAATTGTCAAACCATTTGAGGGGCTTATCATTGTAGGAGCCTTATTATAGAGCACCTGAATGAGCACTTCATGTGATGATGTACTTAGTCCTGATGTGTCTACATATATTTTCTCTCCTTCTACATAACAATTTACTAATGTATCGTCTATTGTGGCTACCGCGCTATATTTTCCATGTTCTGTTATATCGTAGTCTTTAAAGTCAGTTTGTAGTACAGAACTTGAGTACACTGCTGCCGGTGTATAATCGAATGTTTGATAAAATGCTTGTCCTATTGCATCATTTGTTTCTGTTGCTGTAATCGGATTTATTGCAGGTGATACAATTAAACCGTCAATACGGAAGAATGAACCTGTATTTGGAGTTGTATCTGCATACACTCTAACATTTGGATTAGCTGCTGTAGTTGTTATCTGAGTTTCGTAATAAGTAAATTCGCTAACGCTCCCAGTGTTTGAGTTTACGTACAATCTACCTGCACTTTCCAGGTCTACACTCATTGCACCTGATGTTCTTCCATTAACGAAAAACCAAGCACCTACAGTATAAGTTCCTGCTGGCAGTGTGGTAGCCTGTGTAATCAAACCTCTAGGACTTGTTCCATCTCCAAATATACCATATGAGTTATTGCCATCGCCTATGGAGTATACACCCTGCCTAAATCCCCCATCATATGAGCCTTTAACCCAATCAGTAGGATACTCAGGTGAGCCTGTCCACGATTCAAACATATAATTTTTAACCTGTGAAACATAAGGAGTGATAGTCACAGTTGAGAACTCTACATCAAGTTCAAGATACCCATTTTCGTAATTGGGTACTACTACTCTTTCCCAATCGTTAACACCTGCGTCATTAGTATGCACAACTCTAATTAAATCAGAGTTACCTATGATAGTGTCAATGTCAGATTTACTTATTTTTATTTTTGTTTCTGAGTGTTCTTCGTTACTTATTTTTATGCTGTGCTGATTTTTCTCTATTGTTACTTGCCCTGTGTCAAAGTTACTTTGGAACATTACGCCACTCTTACTTTTGCCGTAGCTGTGACTGTTCCCCGCAGCAGATGCAATACCACAGAGGAATAATAGCAGCACCACAACTATTAGAGTATTTCTTACTTTCATGCTCTC
>JALOBO010000060.1 GCA_023228225.1 Clostridia bacterium | reverse complement strand
ATATCTTGATGACATAACTGGTATTAATGAAAACAAAGATAATAAAACAATAGATGAAGTACTTGCTGAAGCAGACAATGCAATAATGACACTTATAAATGATGTGTCAACGGTTGAGGAAGATACCGCGCATTCACTGTGTACATGGTATGTAAAATATATAGATGATAATATAAAAAACAGGCTGAATGATTCTCTTATAGGATATGATTCCGGGTTTAAGGATCTAAACTCTCTGCTTGATGGAATACCGAAAGATGTTTTATGGGTAATAGGTGCAAGACCTTCTATGGGTAAAACGTCTATGGCTGAACAGTTGTTTTATAACTTGTGCAGTGTAAATGTTCCATCTGCATTTTTTTCTCTCGAAATGAAATCAACAGTAATAATGTCCCGTATTGTATCGGCAAATACTGGAATAAGACTGTCATTAATGAGACATGGCATGATTACAAAACAGCAGCTTATTCAGATGCAGACTTTTGTAACCAGAATGTTTACTCTCCCAATGGTTATGGTTGATACATCTAAAAGACAGATAGGAAGAGATATAGACAGTATATGCAGTAAAATACGTTCACTTGCAAAAAGAGGAACAAAGGTGTTTTTTATAGACCATTTAGGATTTATTTCATGTTCAACAAAATTTAAAAGAAACGAACAGGTGGGTGAAATTACAAAACGTCTTGCTGACTTGAAAAATCAATTGGGAGTAACTATAATATTACTATGTCAGCTTACGAGAGATACTGAAGGGAAAGAACCTTCACTTAATACACTTAAAGAATCTGGAGATATAGAACAGGATGCAGATATAGTATCTTTTATCCACAGGGAAAGGGAAATGGAAGGTTCTGAATCTGTTCCTGCTAAATTCATAACAGAAAAAAACAGGGACGGAAGATGCGGTATAGTAAATCTACTATTCTATCCATACATAACCAAGTTCACTGACGAGAGGAAAAATGTACAGGAAACTACATACGGGAACAAGCAGTTATGATGATAATGTCATATATACCTATTATAATAAACAGAATAATTTTACTAGAATTAAAATGGATAAAGAAATGTTTTATGTATGGTTTTATGAAGATAGATATGGGATAGTATGTAAAAGCCTTACTGATGCCATTAATAAATCTATTGAAAAATTTGATAAAAAATACGGATGGGAAAATGTACTTAAAAACAAAATCGTCAATAACTAATTCAAAAAACAGGCGTACCGGAGCATCTTCTGAATCTATGCTGGAATCTATGTTTGATTATCAATTCAAATTAGGAAATATGTATATACAAAAAACACCGGAACCTACGAAATGTATAAAGAATATAGGCAAAGGAAAATTCATATCTATATATACAGGTAAATCACAACCAGACTTCAAGGGTACTGTAAAAGGCGGAAGATGCATAATAATAGAGTCAAAACATACAACAACAGGCAAGATAATGATGTCTTGTATAGACTCATCTAAAAACGATGAAAAAATGTATCTATGTAATTATGAAACAATGGGAGCATTATGTTTTGTTGCTGTAATGTTTGATTACAGTAATCCATGCATGATACCTTTTAATCATTTTATTTCCATGAAAGAAATATATGGAAGAAAATATATGACAAAAGAAGAGTGTATGAAGTTTGTATGGAACGGTTATTCAGATACCGTTTTCTACGAAAGAATTAATTCCTGAACATTTTAGTTTTTCTTTTAATGCATTTGCCGTTTGTTCCTTAAAAAAAGAACCTGTCATTAATGCTATTTTATTCTGTTTGCTGAAAATATATGGTGTCAAGCCCATTTTTTCTATTTTCTTTGAATCGGATTTAGCTTGTTTTTCCGTATCATAAAGACCTGCGTAAACTGTGTACATTTTGACCTCTATATAAGAGTAGCATATTTTATATAAAATAGTCAATTATTTTGTTGACAAAAAATAAATTATAATATATATTATAAGCGAGGACTGTAATGAGCAATAGGAAATACGATGATAAAGAACTAAGAGAATATGCATCTAGTCATACTATATCAGAATGTGCTGACCATTATGATTTGAATATTAACAGTACTTATACACTGCTGAATCAAAGAAAAATAGATTATAAAAGAATTATAAGTAAAAAAAGAAATAAATATAAAAAAATAAGTCCTGAATCATTTCTTATTGCGCAAAGATTGGGACATCTAATTCCGTTAACAGAACGTGACGGATGGTATATGCTTGCAATAGGTGTTATGGCATATGCAAAAATAGATAACTGCAATGAATTTCCTACCAGAAAATTGTTCACAGAAACTATAGAAATAAAAAAAGATAAGTACATATATAGGTATTATAAAACACGGCATAACGGGATATTAATATAGATAAATGGAGGATTTTATGGAAAATAAAGAAGATGATAATCTTACAATTACCCAAACAAACTTATGCAACATTGTAGATGCAATGAAGAGTTTGCTTTTATATAAAAACAAACATTATGGAAATTCCGCTCTTGAACCGATTGGTATTTTTTATAAAGGTTCAGCAGAAGATTCTATAAAAATAAGACTTGATGATAAACTTAAACGCATTTATAATAATAAAGACGAACCAAAAACAAATGATGTATGTGATATCATTGGATATTCTTTTTTATACCTTCTGTCTAAAATGGACAAAGAAAATATTATTTCTGAAATAGAAAAACAAAAAGATTAAATTGTGAAAAATAAAGAATGGAAAGTATATTATAACAATATAATAGGTCAAAAAATAGCTTATAGAAAAAATGATAACGGAGATATGGATGTATGGACAGAGGATAAAACACACTATAATAACAAGGAAGTTGAAATTATAAAAAAGCATGGTAAGTATGATAATACAGTGCATATCATAAAACGTATGTTTTATGGAGAAATAACAGAATAGGAGAATATTATGGAAAACGAAGCAACTAACAAAAGAACAAGAATGAACGCTAGTTTGACTGCAAAAGGTTTAGTGCAATGGGATATAACTGCCGAATACGACACACCTGAACTTACTGCCGAAATGCTGGGGAAGGCAATAGATTTAGAACGAAAAGTTATAAAAGACAAAGGATTGGAAGAAGTTAAAGCAACGGATAAATAACATGCACTTCAGAGAAAATAAGTATAGTACTTCAAAAGAGCGTAAAGCAGCAATAGAATTATATAAATGGAGCATGGAAGAAAGAATATGTTCAAAAATGCCTAAAAGCATAAAATGCTGGAAATATTATGCAAAATATCAATACAGGAAAGAGGTGAATAAAATAAATAAAAAACATATCATATATATAGCATCTCCTTATACAATTGGAGATAATTTTGTAAATGTACAAAGACAGATAGAAGCTGCTAATGAACTGCTTGATAATGGATTCATACCGTTTTCACCACTATTGCAGTCAGTATATCTTAATGCACAAAAAGAACGTGATTATCATTTATGGCTTGATAATGATTATGCTTTCATAGAAAGATTTGACGGCGTTTTAAGGCTTGAAGGTGAATCTAAAGGTGGAGACGGAGAAGTTTTAAAAGCACATAGTATTAAAATTCCTGTCTTTAAAACAATAGAAGAAGTTAAAAATTATTTTATATAACAAAACGAAACCCTGTCTTTTGTAGGCAGGGTGCTTTTTATAAATCAATAATTATTCACCTGTTATTTCAATATATCTTCTTCTCATTGTAGTAGAACTTATATCCAGTTTTTTTGCAGCTATTTCTTTATTTTTATTCTGTTCGTAAACGGCAATTATAAAAGCATCTTCAGTTGGTGTAAATATTTTTTTCTTGTTAGAAGATACCACAGGTATAGAATTAAGCATTTCTGCAAGTTTTGCTTCATCCACTTCAACAGCTTTACCTTTTTCCACTTTATTCTCCTTTTAAATTAGTCCATTCACGTTTATTTGAAATTGAAAGCGGAATATGAATAGGTATATATCTCCAGTCTTTATATCCATATATTTCAAGTACTCCAAACCCCATATCATACTGTGTTTCTGCCATTTTTCTTCCGTATATTCCTGCCGGATATTTGAGACATGGTGCTACTATAGATTCCCTATCCCTTACCCTCATTGAAACAGAATAATGGGCATGTCCTCTTATACATATATCGGCAGATTCATCCTCGTGCAGAGAAGCATTAAGTATTTCATTTACCATTTCTTTATATGTCGGTGTTCCCTGTCCATATGGAATAGTAGACCGTCCTACCGTATGCCTTACATTAACTCTTACCATATCGTTAAAATTCAATCTTTGTGTAGTTTTAGGTTTTGCTATCCCTAAACACTTTGCGAAATTGTCTTCATATGAATAAGTTCCTGCCGTATGGAATGGAGTGCCATATACACAGAAAAAGTTTTCTTTTTTGCATGGAATTATACTGCAACATTCAGCAGCTATTTCACCCTGTTCGTCAGTATCAGGCTCATACAGTTCTATTGTATTCTTGCTGTTCTGTCCTTCAACCATATCACCTGTTAATATCGCATAGTCATATGGGCCGTTTTCAGGCACCTCTTTTGAATACCATTCATATAACTGTGTCTGTAAATCTGAATAAGGTGATTTTTTAGCAATTCTTGAATAAGGTGTAAGTCCTGCTTTGTCTCCGCAGTGAAAATCACCGCCTATAAAAATTCTTATTGGTTTCAATGTTTTTTGTTCCTTATGTCAGTTATAACAAAAAATGCCGGGAATTTAACCCGGCATAGATGATAATTAATCAGGAACCAATAGTTACATTCCCAACTATAATACCTGCAACGAATGCAACAAATGCAATCACATATCCAATAATTTTAACTGCAACAGTTGCGGTAATAAGCGTACTGAATCCAGCCAGTCCGAAACCAATTGTGATAAGACCTGCACAAACCCATTTCTGCCAAGTTTTCATTTTTGTAGCACCTGAAATAAATGAACTGAGAGAAACACCGAGTGCTACAGCAGAACACGCCAGTGCTGTAATCTGCGCTACTTCAGCTCCCCAAACCTTTGCACATACAACACCTGCGGCTGCAATAATAAGTCCAACCGTAGCAATAACACCGTTTTTAGTAACTGTCATATGACCTCCAAATTACTATCTAAATTATATAATACACCCATACATTTGTCAAGTCTATGCAATATCCGATGCAGTCCACATATCCATAACAAGTTTATCAAATACTAAGTAAGGGATATAAAAATATCCTTTATCTCCCCACCCATTCCCCCAACTGTTGCGCAATTTGAATCTTTGAACTGTGTCATCATAACCAACTATAAGGACTGCGTGTCCTCCAAGATTTTTTTCAGTACTTTCGGGCATAGGAACCATCCCAGTAGAAGCAACTTCCTGTGATTCAAATGATTCATAAACCCATATCCCTGCTACAATGCAATTTCCCTGTGCAAGGCACTGCTTTATCTGATTTTGTCCCTGAACTCTGTTATATGATAATATCTTATAATTAACCGCTTCTTCATAACAGATATTATCCGGTTTCTTTGAAAATTTTCTTATTATATAAGGCCATGAAGGTTCAGTACATATCCCGTCATTGCATAATGTTTTCATTCCGTCCCTTATATAAGCTCCACAATCCTGCTTCACAGTTCCTTCCATATTCCGTTCGTTATAATACAGGAACAATCTCGAAAAGTTTTTAATCACATTTCCAGCTTTTATCCACATATATTCAAACATACCGGAACCGATGGCGTTAGCCGTACAACTGTTAAGAGTTCCCTGATTAACTATAGGGGAACATTTATTAGACAGGTCGACTTTATCAGGCAATTGAACGGGAGCTGAAACACAGAATTTGAAATCACGTTCATCTTCCGGGTCTTTCTGAAGTGTGTAGACGTGCCTGTTTTTCTTTGAAAAAGACTTTTTTATTTTGCATATTATATTTGCAAAAAACGCTCCTATAAGCGCAATTCCGATAATAATAGTTTTCATAACTTTTCCTTTATGCCATATTGCATAATCATTCGCTTACATTTTTATTGAGAATATCTATTATAGCCTGCGTATGTAATATATAATCCTGCAAGTCAGTTATATAATTATTCTGATATGTTATATATTCATCCAAGTCCTGCCATGAAAGCTCATTAAGATTCTTTTTTTCACGAGGTTTAGGACACGTAGGAAGCGATATAATAAGTTTTTTCGCTTCTTTCACAGTCTGTACCGCTTCAACTGCCGATTTGTCTTCTACTGTGACAGCCTTATTTACCGTCGCGCATCCTGACAGCATCAGCATTATTGTTATTGATAATATCAAGAATATGTTTTTTTGCTTCATCATCGGTTGCCTCCTGCCTTTCTTTTTCATTCTGAATATGTGAAAGAATATTACTGGTATATTCATCATAATACTTTTTCATTTCAACGACATTTCCGGCAAGCACAGTGTTCTTCTTCTTTATGGCATTGTACTGCTTTAGAAGCATGAATATAAAAACACCGGAAACGATATTAAGGCATATTGAAATTATAAGTGCGTACAGCATTATTTAACCCCTGTCTTATTATCTATTGTTGCATCTGTTTTTACGTTTGCATTATCTGTCTGTTTATTATCACCAAATTTCGACATAACAAAATCTATAATCTGTGTTTTGCATAGTGTTGTAACCGCAACAAGCAGTAATCCTGCCTGTACAAATACAGGAAGGTACTGATATGCAACAGCAATAAGCATACACACTGCAAACTGGATTATACGAAGTATATTCCCGTCAATAGTTTTCCCTGAATGAGTTGCAAATCCTTTTATAAACTCTATTACACCAAGTATAGTAATTGCTTCTTTTAATATAGTCTGCCAATCAAGTTCCATTATTTCACCTCTCTACAAACTCTGTATTCCAGAACCTTCCCGGTTTCTTTATTTTTACTGTGTTTCATCGGATGAAATTCATCCATGTCCCAGTGACCGACTTTTGTCTTTCCATATCCTTTTATAATTATATCTCCTGATTTAGCTTTATACGAAGATGTCGGAAGATAGTCTTTATTTATGTCTGAATACTTTGAAATTTCCCAGTTTTTTCCAGTTGCTACGAATAACAGTTTACATGCATCGTTCACTGTAAAATCGCTGTCAATTATACCATTTTTAAGACATATTTGCAGTATATCTGTCAAATCAAAGTCATATCCATTTATAGACGCTGCTTTTAAATAATCAAGAAACAGACATCCATTTTGTCCGCATGATAACAGTATGTCCTGTAATCCATCATAAAACTTCATTTCTTGTTTCCTTTTGCCGGTTTCATAGTTTTTGTTCCTTTTGTTTTGCAAGCCATAGTTTTCCTCCTGCTCATTATTTTAAGAATGATACAATCATTCCTGCCAATGATATAACAACACCTACGGTAAGTCCTATTATCCATTTATAAGTAGCATTACTCTTTTCTGTCATACGTGTTTCCAAATCCTGTACCTGTGCCTTTATTTTCAAGTCCATAGTCTCATTAAGACGCTTTATTACTTCATCTGGAATAGCGGAAACCTGTTTTTTAAGTTCACTTAAATCACTGCTCATATCTTTCCACCAGTCCTTTGAGTTATGCTCGACATTATCAAGTTTAAGGCTCTGCAATGCTATCTGTTTTTCCGTTACAGTTACCCTGTTTTCAAGAGTATCATATTGTTCCATATTTGTCACCTATTATGTTAATGTGAATGTTTTCCATGTAATTACACCTTCTGTTAATATATATCCGAATGCTACAGTACCGCCAGTTCTGTAAGCCATATATCTTCCACCTATAGCAGAAGAACCACCTGCAACACATGATACATACCACAAGTTAGCAGAAGGCACATTCGGAGCTGTTGATGCAAAAATGGCATAATCACCTACGTTCGGTATAGTCGTTATAACATCTGTCGTTAATGCCGTAAGACTTGCTTCATTTGCAAGCCTTCCCCAGTTCATATTATTTGACAAAGCCGTAGCCATGTTTGATTTTAACGGTTTTGCTTCTGCTTTTTTCCAGTTAGCACCTTTTGTTATTCCTATAGGCATAAATCACCTCCTAAATAAAATCGGCAGATATAATTATCGAATCATCAGCATTTTTGCATCTTGCATAATATATATCTGTACTGCTGTCTGCTGAACACGG
>JALOBO010000059.1 GCA_023228225.1 Clostridia bacterium | reverse complement strand
AGGAAAACAGCTATAGGAGGGGTATTTATCAAATGTCCTTTCTGTAATGTTAAATTTATACTGAGGTGGTAAAATGACTGAGGAAATAACAGAGAAAATTAAACTAGTGTGTGAAAACTTAGCATATTTTTTAGAGAAGAAAAATGAAAAGTATGGTAATTCTGCACTAGAGCCTATGAACGTATTTTCTAAGAGTGAGTCTGAAGACCTGCTTTATGCCAGGATAGACGATAAACTAAGCAGAATACGGAACAGTGAAGAGTTAAGGAAGAATGATGTGGTAGACCTGCTTGGCTATCTTGTGCTGATTTGTATCAGAAAAGGCTGGTTAAGCTTCAAAGATCTTCTGGATTGATAGTATGGAAATAATAGAGAAAACTTTAGCATGTATTCACTCTGCAGGCGTGAAATACATTAGAGAAAATGGAGCGCTCCAGCAGGATCAGAACGGTGAGGGTGTTTTAGCTTGCCATAATATACACTTCATTTGTGATTCACAGGACATGGCTCATGTACCAATGGGAGAAACAACCAGACTTCTTGATATTGACTTTGCTGCAGGGCTTGTTTATCCTTCTCATGCCAGGATCAGAGGCTTAAACTTTGATTATGGTTATGGTTGGCGCATGTGGATAGATAACCTAATAGAAAAAACTATTAAGTTGCTTAGACAGCACCCTGATACAAGGAGAGCTTACATTCCTTTATTCCGTCCTGAAGATGTAGGCGCATATAAAGAAATACCATGTTGTGTAGGTTTGCAGATTGAAATTATAAACAGTTTAGTCTGTATGACTACAGTTTTCAGGTCTAATGACTGTGGGCAAGCAAGTCCTTCAGATGATTACGGATTCAGACAATTGCAGAGATATTTTGCTTTCAGACTTGATAGAGGTATAGGCAGGTATTGCAGGTATGTAATTAATGCTCATTTGAAAATGGGTGATTCAGACAAATTCAACACATGGGAGAGGGTTTAACTGACAGAAGCACAAGTTAATTTTAATTTAATGGGTTTCTTTGAAATGCTTTCTTTAATCTTTGTGGTCGCTAAAATACTTGGGTGTATTACTTGGTCTTGGTGGTGGGTATTTGCACCTGTATTAGTTCATGCAGGGCTACTTGTTGTAATCATAGCTATTGTGCTAGTCGCTGCTGCATTAAGCTAATGAGTAGGTGATGAGATAAATGTACGCTTCAACAAAGAATTATGCTAAAAATATGATTTGTAAATTAATGCTTTGTAAATTAATGCTTCAGTGCGGAATAAGTATAGAAGATATTAAAGTAACTGTGGATGAACTTGAGTACGAGATTAAGAATAAACAGAGGTTGTTATAATGGAAAGTATCACAGTTAAAAACACAGACGGCTTTATTGTGCCCTGGGACAGACAAACAATTGTAAATCAGATAGTAAAGGAAACTAAACTGAGTGAGATATTTTATAACAAACCTGCTGCAACTATAGAAGAGGCTCATGCAGTTGCACAGAAAGCAGAAGATCTTATATTTAAGCTTAATATCAAGCAGGTTTCAGGTCCACTTATCAGGGAAGTAGTAAACTCTGTACTGTTGGAAGAAGGTAAGGCAGAATGGCGTAACATTATGACCAGGGTAGGCGCCTCTGTGTATGATGCTTATGAGATTGATTCAGGATACGGTTTTGAGGCAAATGATAATGCTAATCAGTTGAATAATGCGGAAACTTCCCACAAGAGAAAAGCTGACAAGATGAGCAAAGAGCAGAACCTTTTGCTTATGCCTGAAAAGCTGGCTAATAATCATCTTAATGGAGATTTACACTGTGTAGCTGGTGATATGCCTTTTATTTATAAGGTAGATAATAACGTATCTGTAACTACAATAAAAGAATTTGCTAACTTATACTCTGACAGCATAGAGTACCTAGTACCTTCTATGGATGTAACAACACATAAAACATCTTGGAATAGAGTTACACGGATTATAAAAAACAGCCCTGCAGCTTTATACAGTGTTACATTTACAAAAGGCAGAAGTATTGTCTGTACTAAAGATCATCCATTCTTTAAGACATCTGGAAACATCATCTTAAAGAAGCCTAGGGAACTTCAGCAACTTAAAGTAGGGGATAGAGTTGCAACACTTGACTGCATACCTTCTGTATGCGATGGTGAGTCTTGGTATGGTAATCTTATAGGGTTTTTCCTTGGTGATGGTACAATAAGTGGTAGCAGGGTATGTTTTCACCTTAGATTACCTGATAAAATTGAATATATTGAGAATGTACTTAATAAACTAGATATTGAGTATAAAAAAACAGTTTACAAAGATGGAACTACAGGCATCACGTTCTATGATGATTATTTAAAAGCTGTCTGGAATAACTGGAAACGTGTGCCTTGTGTTGCTGAGTCTGATATACTCGGAGTGATTGGGGGTTTGATTAATTCAGACGGGCACATAAGGGCGCATGGTAAAAACACACTACCTTACCTTGAGTTTGATAATACTAATGAGCACATGTTTAATGTTTACTGTTCATTGTTAATGATGTGTGGTGTAAGCCCTAGTTTCCAAGAGTATCACTGTCATAGAAGTATCTGTTCAGGTATCGAAACAACAGAACTGTTATGTAAACTTAGACTAAGGGACAAGTATGCAGAGATTGTAGATTGTGAGCGTGTTTACGGTAGTAGAGAACGTAAGTGTTGGTCACAACTTACAGTAAAAGGGATAGAATTTGATCGTACAGATGAGACTTATGATATAACTGTGGAGGAAAATCATAACTTTTTAGTGGGTAATGGATTTATACTGACTGGAAACTGTCACGATTTAGAGTACTTTGGAACTCGTCCATTTTGTCAAGATTGGGACGCTCGCTACTGTTTTTACTATGGGCTTATGCCTGACGGAGTAGGGACACAGTCGAGTATAGCGAAGCCTTCATTAAAGGCTGAAGTTGCAATACTTCACTTAGTTAAAATGCTCGGTGCAGCACAGACAAACTTTGCAGGTGGAGAAGGACTTTATAATTTCTTAACTTTCCTTGCGCCATACTTTGAAGGGAAAACAGAAAAGGAAATTAGACAGCTTATGCAGATGTTTGTATATGAAATGATGCAAATGATGTGTGCGAGAGGCGGGCAAAGCACAAGCTACGCTGAACCACTTGTTATAAGGTATAAAGGTATTGTAAGTATAATTCCAATAGGCAAAGTTTGCCATACTTACCTTGACACTCCAGGAGCAAAGGAAGTCTGTGATGGTACTGAAATTTTATCTCTGAATAAAGTAACAGGTGATGTTGAGTGGAAGCCCTTAACAGCAGTGCATGTCCACATACCTGCGTCTGAAACTGTCTGTACAAGGTTGTATGATGGAAGGGTGATAACAACAACAGCAGATCACAGTTTATTTACGCTGTCTGATAATGTGGAGTTTATAGAAACTTCTCCTGCAAGTGTGCCAACAAAAATTATTACCGCATGTAAGTTTATAGACCCTCATGCAAGAGAACCCATAAAAGATATGTCGGAAGATATAGCATTTCTTGTGGGTGTTTGCATAGGTGATGGAAGTCTTACAGATAATAATGGGACTGCAAAATCATCCATGAGT
The DNA here is from genome assembly GCA_023228225.1 of Clostridia bacterium. Classification (GTDB taxonomy): domain Bacteria; phylum Bacillota; class Clostridia; order Christensenellales; family UBA1242; genus JALOBO01. The sequence goes on along the minus strand of JALOBO010000059.1, from coordinate 4,720 downwards.
CTGTGTTTATCAGATGCAGAAGTACGCAACAAGGTTAATATGGTTATGCAAAAATTTAATAAACCTTTAATTACATGGCACAGATTTAACAATAAAAACTGCTTAGAGGGTAGTTTTAGCACTACAGGTATTCCATACATTCAGGATATAGGTAAGGGTGCTGCAAACAAACATATTCCAGACGCATTCTTAAGCGCTTCTGATAGTGTGTTGAATGCACTTCTAGATGGACTACTATCAACAGATGGTAACTTATCAAGAAATAGATATGAGTTTTGCACCACATCTAAATCACTTATCACCCAAGTGCAGTACATTGCCATGAGATTAGGTTTACAATACTGTGTATCTGAAAGGTCATCAGAATCAAACTTTAAAAGAAATTATCCTGTTTCACGCGTACAATTTAATGCACAATCTTCAAGAAAAATTAGTGTTACCAACTCATCAAGACAGTTAGACAGATCATTCCCTGCAGGTGGAGATTACACACACCATGATTTTTCTAGCATACTAAAAGCAATAGAAGCTGAATATGGACAAGGCTTACAGAAAGTGTCATGTGCATTTTCCCAAAAGGAACGAAATGTAAAACGTGGACATCTTGAAATGATTGCTGACAGAATCCCTGTAATATACAGTAAAGTAAAAAGAATCCTTCCTTCAAAGATTAAAGAGATTACACCAAGTGAACAGCTAAAATATGTTTATGATGTAAGCGTACAGGACAACGAGAACTTTGTACTTGCAAACGGTATTGTAGCACACAACACAGTATTTAGCTCTGTGCAGCTCACGCCAGGAGTAAACAACCTGTGGAAAGATAAACCTATAGTAGCATTTGGAAAAGTCCATGATGGTACTCAGGCTCCTCTCAGAACCTATGGGGAGTTTGAGAGAGAGGTAAGATTGAGCTTTAAAGCTCTTATGGATGTAATGATAGAAGGTGATGCAATAGGAAAACCCTTCAGCTTCCCAAAGCCTGAAATATCAATGGAAGCTGACTTTATGCAGGAGGATGAAGAATTTAACAAGAACAACCCTGACATGCTAAGTTATCACGATCTATACCTTAAGGCATTTGAACTGGCTGCAAAGTTTGGAACTCCTTACTTTGATAACCAATTGCCGGAATATAGAAGCTCTAAAGGCGGAATAAGCTGCTATCAATGCTGCGCTTACCAATTCTCGGCAGATCCTACCTCCGATTTGGAATTTGAGGATAAAATGAACTTTAAAAATGGTGCTCATTTCTCTATGGGTTCATGGATGGTAATGTCCTTAAACTGCCCCAGGGTGGCATATGAAGCAGAGCACAACGATGAGAAATTATTCAAAGGGTTGAGAACTCTCATGGATAACGCCATTGAGATCTTCAAGGTTAAACGAAAATGGATGGATAACCTAATTACAAAGGGCAGGATTCCTTTCGCCTCACAGCGCCCTAGAGATCCTAACACCGGAGAAATAGGTTCCATGGCAGTAGATTTTGATAGTCTTGTGTACACAATTGGAGTAATAGGAATTAATGAGATGGTGCAATACCACACAGGCAAACAAATCCATGAAAGTAAGGAAGCCTACAAGCTGGCAATCAGGGCAATGTTTGAAATGAAGCTTTACGCCCAGGAGCTCTCAAAAGAAAATGATATAATTATTGCACTTGCACGCACGCCTGCAGAGACAACAGCACAGAGATTTGCTGTTAGTGACTTATTGCATGAGGAATACAGAGACAAGGCGGCAACTGTAATAAAAGGAGATCTTGGGGCAGCCTTACAGCAGATAGGCAAGACAAAGGACTTACCCATTTACTACACAAACGGCACACACGTAGCTGTTAACGCAGACATAACACTGCCTGAAAGAATTAGTTATGAGCATACGTTCTTCCCTGTGGTAGACGGTGGAAATATCCTTCATATCTGGTTAGGTGAGGGCAGCTCAAGACCTGAAGGGTTAATGGACTTTGCTATGCAATTGGTTAAGAATACTCAGGTTGGGTATTTTGCCTTCACGCGGGATATGACAGTATGCACAGCGGAAGGCTCTGTAAGCAGTGGACTGCATGACAAGTGCCCTAAGTGCGGATCTGATAAAGTGCAGCACTTGTCAAGGATTACTGGTTATCTCCAGGCTGTAGAAGGGTGGAACGCTGGCAAACGCCAGGAGCTCAAGGACAGGAAAAGAGTAGAGATTTAAATAGTCTTCGTTTGTAATGAACGGTTCTTTATATAGACCCTTTCATTATGAATGACAGCCTAAAATAAAATTTTTAATCTGTTTAAGTCTCAAACAAAAAGTTTATATAGATACAACACATAGGTAAGAATGTAAGTTAAGCTAAATGAGGTGGTATGAATGTGTAAAAATTGTTTTGATGAAAAGAACAAAACTATGTACCATGGAACCTGTAAAAAATGTGGATCAGATGTTTTAAGAATGGAAAATCTTTGGTCTGGGTATGTAGAGTACGGTTGCCCAGTGTGTAAAATAAGAGTAGAGTCATGTGAATTTTACACTGTGTTTGATGATGAGAACTCAAACCCTGCTTTTATTTCAAAAGCGAGAAACCTGTTGAAACTGAGTAACACAGCCTAAATTAAATTTTTAATCCCGTTCAAGTCACGTACAAAAACTTTATATAGTTAGGCATCGTAGGTAAGTGTGTAAGTTAAGTTAAAATGAGGTGATATAAAATGTGTAACTGTGCAAATTGTAAGAAAGCTTTTAGATGTTCTGAGGGTGTTGTTTTCGTATGCAGAGAAAAGCAGTCTGAGTTTTTCAATAGAAGAGTACTGTATACTAATACATGCAGTGTAGGCAAGCAGGGATAAGCAATGGATAAATTAGAATTATATAAAAAGGTACTACTCACAGAGGGTGAAGATCACCAGATTAATATGTGTATTGAAGAGTGCTCTGAGCTTATTCAGGCACTTTGTAAGTACAAAAGAGGTAAGCCAGATAACGTTTGTGAGGAAATAGCAGACTGTGAGATATTGTTTGAGCAGATGAAGCTGCTTTTCAACCAGGATGAAAGGGTAGAAGGTTGGAAAGCTTTTAAGCTTGATAGACTAGCTGAATTAGTTGGTTATGAGGAGGAAGAATGACCTGGAAAGATTGTTCAGCATGTAAAAAGTATGACAGAAGCGTTTGTGTGTGCGAAATATACGGGTATGGAACACAAATAAATGAAAAATACAAGGAGTGTGGAGAATATGATAAACGATAAACTGACTAGAGAAAATATTCCTAATATAATTATAGGTGTTACGCTTGTTGGTATTGCAGTTGAGACAGTATTATACCTGTGCAACCTGCCTGTAATTCTTGCACTGGTAACATTAATTCCTATAGCATGGTTAGTTCAGCAGTACATAGAACTGCCTGAGCCTTGTATGCTGAAAGTTGCAGAGGAAGAAGAAGACTTTGATTTTGTTTCTTGTGATCTTTAAAGTTGGTGGTATTATGACAACAGAAGAAAGTATAACTGTAAAAGTACCTGATGCTGAGATTGATAAAATCATCAGCAGGGGTATTATTAGAGTGCTTAGGTATGCAGGTAATTTTGTTTATGTAATACTTGACAGTATACTCCCTGTAATGTTTTATTGTGGGACTGTGTTTTGTCTAGCTACTTCTATTGGTTACATGCTCACTGGAGATACTGGTGTTCTTAGTTATCTGAAGCCAGTGTTAATTTTCACGTTCTTAGGTGCTGTCTGGCTTTCTCTCGAAAGCGGCAGAAACGGTATGATGAATAGGCTTGCAAAATGGCTTAAAATTGATGAAGTGTGAGTTGGTGGCGGTATAAATGACAACAGAAGAAAGTATAACTACAAATGTTAAAGTATCAGATGCGGAAATTGATAACCTTGTTGGCAGAGGTATTATTAGGGTGCTTAGGTATGCAGGTAATTTTGTCTACAGTCTTTCTAGAATAGCATTTCCTTCAATGTTTTATATTGGAACTGTAATGTGTTTAGTCTCATGCATTGCTTATACTATGTCTGGGGATATTTCGCTTTACGATTGCATAAGTTCATGGTTATTTTGTACCTTTTTAGGTGCTGTGTGGCTTACATTAGAGAGTGATAATATGATAAGTCGCTTCGCAAAGTTGTTAAAAATTAATGAAGTGTAAATTATAGGTGGTATAAATGGGCTTTGTTAGACAGAGAGATATAAGAAAGAAACAGCGTGAGATTGCAGAAGTTAATCGAGACATACTAAAGCTTGAAAGCAGACCCACAAACTCTAGAATTATAGATGAGTTGGGTATAATTAGGTGTGAATTATCCACAAAGGAGAAGGAACTAATTAAAATGCAGCTTGAGTATAAAAAGTATGAGGAATTTTTTTCAGAGATGCGATAATGGCTATCTTAAACTACTTCCCACAGACAGTAAAATAAACACCCCAAGACCTCAACAGACTGAGGTTTTAGAGTGGTTTGAGCAAAAGCTGTCTGAGGGGAAGCGTAAATTTATTATTTGTGCTCCTACAGATCACCTGACTAGAGCAAAGTGGGAGTATCAGGGTAAAGAACCGGAATGGACAGCGTTTTATAGGAAACATAAAGAGTATTTCAGAAGTTGGTTTATTGAGGCGATTGTGTGAAGGCAGAGCATAAACCTATTGTATGTAATTGTGGGTGTACTGAATTTACACTCACACGCTTTAACAGGCGTATTGACGTTTTTAGGAACTATAGAGG
>JALOBO010000058.1 GCA_023228225.1 Clostridia bacterium | reverse complement strand
AAAATGAAACTAATGAAATCTTATGTATAATATATTTGAAATTAATTCAAACTTAAAAAACTTAAAAATCTTAAACATGGCTACAAAATTAACAATTCACAGAGCTTTAACAGAAATCAAAACAATTGATTCACGAATCGCGAAAGCAATTTCAGAAATCCAACCAGTAGGAATCCGTCAAAAAGGTAAACTTGTATACGGACATACAGAGGAAGCAAAATTCGTTGAAAACGCGAAAAAATCATATCAATCTGTTCAAGATTTAATCGCACGTAAAAATGCAATTAAAGCAGCAATCGTTTTATCTAACAGTAAAACAATTGTAACAGTTGCAAACAAAGAAATGAGTGTTGCTGACGCAATAACAGCAAAAGGTAACGCTGCATTAACTGCAAGCTTTATTGACAATCTTAAAAACAGATCTCGTCAAGGAAAATCAAGTCTTGAAAAGCAAAATGCGCAAATCGCTGAAAAACGCGAAATATTCATTAATGCTTCACTAGGCGGTGATAAATCAAAAGCAAAGCCAGAAGAAATCACATCATTGTCAAAAATGTTTGATGAAAACAACGGTTATGAATATGTTGACCCACTTAACATAGATGACAAAATTGCAATTCTTGAAACTGAACTTCAAGATTTCTTAGGTGAAGTCGATGCGGTTCTTAGCGAAAGTAATGCAATAACTTCTATCGAGGTTTAATCGAATAATATAAAGTAAAACGGTTTCATACGCGAAAACCTCTACAACACAATCCCTCTTTATCTAGGTTAAGATAGAATTAACGTCGCGCTCTCGGGCGCAACTCCATATTAGGAAAAAAACTGAAAAGTTCAAATCTTAAAGGTCAAACGTTAAATTTCAATACTCAAATCTCTTATTGCTTTCTATTAGCCGTATCGGTAAAAATACCGAGGCATAGGGCTTTAAAGGTAAAAGATATAAAGCCGAAAGGTCTTTCAAATCCTTGAGTAATTTGATAGAATTCTGATTGTACGATTCTTGAGGTTTATACAAGGCTGCGTATCGAAACCGTTTTTTTTTAACTTAAATTTAAGAATATGCTTGACAATAACCCAATTTATAAAATCACAGTTGTTGATTTGAAACAAAATGTTGTATTAACGTACGAACATTATTTAGTTCCAAACATAGGTGATGCGGTTGCTTCATCAAAGAGATTAGATGCACCGTTATATAAAGTTGAAAGACGATTAATGCCGATAGATATTTGTTGCTTTCAAGTAGTTTTAATATGTTCACTTTTAAACTCATAAAATATGGCAATAGGACCAGAATCATTCAAAAAGGAATTGCAAGCAACCGCAAATCGTTATGAAGAAATTATTGATAGAATGCTATCAAAATCAACAGTAAATTACGGAAATTCAATTTCTATTGATATACCAAGCGGTTTACGTAGTGATATATGGAGTATACTTGAAAAAAGATATCTTGCTGCTGGCTGGAAAGAAGCAAAATGGCATTCAGACCAACGTGATGGTAGTTATTTAGTATTTAAAATGTAATAAAATGGCAATAAAGAATAAAGCAGTACTTATTAGTAACTTTAATCAAACTGAAGTTATAGAGTTAAATAAATTATTTGAAGAAGGATGGGTATTTGTTGCTGAAATTGCACAACGTCAATCATACACACAGTCATACGGCAATTGGACAAAAAATATCGTTATTTTAGAAAAAAATCAGTAAATCTATTGCTATTGCATCAAATATGTTGTATATTTGATTTTAACAATTGATAAAAATAAAATTGAAACATATGAAACCACTAGATTTATTTGATGTTCGAAAAAAATTACCTTTTGAAATTCATAAAGGCATGGCAACAGAATCAATTTCGTTTCTTGCCGAAAATCACTATGGTGATGTTTATGATACTGATGTATTTTTACCGTCTATCGGCAAAAATCTTCAACGAGATCATGTATGGACATTATCACAACAACAAGAATTTATAATTTCAGTTCTCAAAGGTATTAAAATTGCAAATATTTCATGGATTCAGTATCGTGATAGAACAAAAGACGGTTCTGCTTGCACATTTAAAATAATCGACGGTAAACAACGTTTTACTGCAATCACAAAATTTTACAATAACGAATTTCCAATTGAAGTAAATGATAACATTTATTTTTTCAAAGATCTTGCCGATAACGCAAAATATGAAATAGCAGGTTTCAATTTTACTGTTGATGTTGTTTATGAGTATTCAAATCGAATGATTGCTGACGCCGATAAAATTGCATGGTTCGAGCAAATCAATTTTTCAGGAACTCCACAAGATGCTCAACATTTAGAAAATCTTAAAAAATAATTTCATGAAAACTTTTATTTTAGAAACAACATCGAAGGATAAATGGGAAATGTCTTCAGGCGTTTGCATTATTGTTGCAAAGGATGAAGCTAGAAAACTATTAAATGAAACTGCCGAATACAAAGGTACAATTTTCAACGTAATTGAAGTTGACTTGAAGAAAAAAGGAATTGCATTTGAACAAGGACCAACAATTGAATAACTTAAAAATGACAATATGAAATATGATGCATTAGGAAACGAAGTTATTATCGGAAATGCTTATGGCTATTCTGTTGATTCAAGCGGCATAACAACATCAACAGTCGGAATTGCAACAAATGAAACAAAAACCGGTGTTACATTGGAAGTTGTTAAATCATTACAAGGATTATGGTCAGACAAACCAAAGAATCATAAAGTGGACAAGAAAAAAGTAACAGTAAAAGCAATGAAATTATTTCCTGTTAATTTGGAACTTTTAGAAAAATAAATTGCTTTACTATTGCTATTGCTTGTTAAATGTTGTATATTTGATTTTAACAATTGATAAAAACAAAATATATGAAATTATCCGATTTTAAAAAAGAGTTACCGATAAAAATTCAAAAAGGAATGCATTACGGATGGCTAAAAGAATTAGTAAATCCAAGGTACAATCACAAATTTGATTTTGATATTTTTCTTCCAACAAAAGGAAAAAATTTGCAACGTCCTTTTTGTTGGACTATTGAACAAAAACGCGAATTGATTACTTCTGTTTTAATGGGCAGAGATATTCCACATTTTACCATTATTATTTCTGAATTTGAAGACAGAACAAAAGTATATAAAGTAATGGACGGTAAACAACGTTTATCTACATTAATAGGGTTTGTTAAAGATGAATTTACTTTTGCATTTGAAGGAAAAGAATATTTGTTTTCTGAAATGCCTGAAGAAATTCAAAAACATGTTATGAGTTTCCATATTCATTTCGACCAAGCTTACGAATACTGGGACGATTTAATATCCGATGACAACAAAATTGCATGGTTTGAACAAATCAATTTTGCTGGAACACCTCAAGATGTTGAACATTTGAATAATCTTAAAAAATAAATCATGAGCGATTCAATGGCGTATTCTTTTATCGACATAAATTATACCGATGAAAAGAAAAAAGAAAGAATAACTTGCAAATGCGGATGGACCGGAATTTGCGAAACATCTGAAGTTGTTTACGTAAATACCATTCGAATGACAAGTGGCTGGGCAGGTTTACAATTTAATTGTCCAACATGTAAAAATGAAATTAAAAAAATGATTGTTGTAATGTCATAATTATGAAAAAGATATTGTTCATACTATTATTTTACTTTATATCGATGTCAAGTTATTGTCAATCGAATATTTGGCTTTACAGTAAAACTGCGTTTGCTCAGGATACTATATTGGTTCGGTATGAAAATGACGATGTACAGGTAACTGTTGATGAATTGTGCAAACGATTAAGTTTCAATTCAACAGGTATGGACACTGCAACCGCATCTGTTCAATACATTGTATATGATGAGGTAAAAGAATTACAAGAAGGCATATATATGTTTTCTTGCAAAAATGAAGAAGTATCTTATATTATACTTAGTGAAGAAACGCTCATAATATATTTGAAAGAAAATGATGAAAAAATAATATACGTAAAATAACGAAAGAACAAATTGAATTTGCGGAATTTCTCGAGATAGAGAAAAAACTTGAAATTAAAATAGGAAAAATCACAGCAGTCATGGGAATTCCAAAATCTGATAAACTAATAAGATTAGTTGTCGACTTTGGCGATGAAGATATAAGATGGGTTGTTACTAACATTAAACAACACATTGGTGACTTGGACGAATGCAATTTGGTTTTAAAAGGATTATGTTTTCCTTTTATTACAAATTTAAAGCCTGTTAAAATGATGGGCGTTGAATCAACCGCAATGATTATGCCAGGCGAAATTGAAAGAGGCATAACACTTACAGTAAATGCAAAACCAGGAATTAAACTTTTATAATAAATCGATTGCCATAACAATTTAAAAAGTATTGTGAAATTGAAGAAAACATATTTGATATATAAAATAAACAAGTATGATTATCTATAAAATAACAAATTTAATTAATGGCAAAATTTACGTTGGCCAAGATTCGCATAATAATCCTAATTATTTTGGTTCAGGCATTTTAATAAATAAAGCAATAAAAAAATATGGCATTGAGAATTTCAAAAAAGAAATTATTGATACCGCTAATACAACTGATGAACTAAACGAAAAAGAAATTTTTTGGATAAAAGAATTGCATGCAAAGGATTCAAATATAGGATATAATCTAACAGATGGTGGAGGCGGCACACAAGGTTTAGTTTTCACTGATTCGCATAGACAACACATGTCCGAAGCAGCAAAAGAAAAAGTATTAAAAGATTCAACAAAACAAAAAATAGGCAAAGCAACAGCAGAACGTTGGAATGACCCTGTATATGTAATAAAAGTAAAAGCATCAATGCAGGAAGCGCAAACTAAAATAACTGATGAAGAACGTAGCGCAGCAAAAGAAAAATGGAATTTAACATTTGCAAAAAATGAAGGATTGCATACATTTAGAAGAGGACACAAAAGTACAGAAGAGCATAGAGCTAAAATAGGAGAATCGAATACGGGTAAAAAAAGAAGTGACGAATATAAAGAATATAAAAGAAAATGGCAAATGATAATTTATAATGTTATTACACCGACACACGATATTATCGAAATTTTAGGTGTGAGCGAAATGATAAAATTTGCGAAACAAAATAATATGCCATACGCTTCAATCGTTTCATTATTAAATAAAGGTAAAATAACATCAAATACACTGAACTTATTAGAAAAAGCAACAAATTACGCAATGATAAACAAACGAAATAATTTAATTGATTACGAATTTAAAATTACGAAAAATGCAAGATCAAATCATTAACACAACAAATGAACATACATTTGTTCCTGGAAAATTTACGAAATATTCAGAAATTGAGAACACATATCGTGGTCGTGAAATTGACAGAATTACAGAACAAGGCAATGCAGGTGGCGTTTGGCGATTATCAGAAAAAGTGCATGGTTGTCTTACTTATGAATCACTTGTTGATACTTTAGAATTTGGCAAGCTTGCAATAGGAAAGATAATTGAAGAAAGACTTGATTGTCATGCCAAAAGTTTGAATATTGATACCAATGAAATTGAATGGAAACGTGTTATTAATTTTTCTATTAAAGAAGATAACAATGATTGGTATGAAATTGAAACAACGAATGGCAAAATCATACAAGTCACAGGGTCTCATTATATTTGGTTGCCCGAATTACATTGCTGGAGACAAGTTAAAGATTTAACAACAAATGATAAAGTTCTTATAGATTAGTGAAAAATTACAGTTTGTGCAATTTTTCACAAAAGAATATTGATATATAAATAAAAATAAATTTTATGGAACTTTATCAATGTCCTTTTTGCAAAAAAGAAATCGAAGTGACACGGCCTAATGTAATATCAAATCATTTTCAATGGCAATGCAAGGAATGGCAAACGTACAAAAAAGAAATTTTAACAAAGGAATTTCTATATAATGAACATTGGGTAAACGGGAAATCATGTAATGAAATTGCGCATGAACATGGAATTCGTTCATCATGTTCGGTTAACAAATTAATGAATGCGCATGGCATAGGAACTCGTAGTATAAAAGAATCAAAAAAAGAAAAACGTTGCAAAGACAAAACGGAAACAACAAACTTGGAAAGACACGGCGCAAAACATAACTTTTGTAAAGAACATACATCAAGAAAGGAATGGACACAACGTTTGCTTGATGATGAAAATATAACAAATGTATTTCAAAGAGAAGATGTAAAAAGAAAAATTATTGCTCATCATATTGAAGTATACGGTTTTGCTAGCCATATGCAATCTCCAGTATTTACGAAGAAGTTTTTTGATAACTATGAAGAATCACACGGATATAGATATCCTATCCAATCACCGAATAATAAATTTGGTGGAAATGTATCTAAGCTGCAACAAAAAATTAATAATGAATTGTTAAAATTAGGGTACGAAACAAAAACTGAATATAATGTATATCCTTATAGGGTTGATATTTTCATTAAGAACACAAATAAAGTAATAGAAGCATATGGTGATTATTGGCATGCTAACCCAAGAAAGTATAAAGAAAACGACGTAATCAAATTTCCAAGAAATTCGACAAGAACAGTTGTGGATATTTGGACTCACGATAAAAACCGTATTTCTTATATAGAAGCTGCAGGCTATAAAACATGCGTTGTATGGGAATACGACATAAATAAAAATTTTGAAGAAACGATAAATAACATAATTAATTTTATAAACAATTAAAACATGGAAATAGTTGGAATCAAGTCGATTAAAAAAATTGACATTAAATCAAAAAGACATGATATTGAAGTTGAAGATAATCATAACTTTTTTGCCGATGATATTCTTGTTCACAATTCAAATTTTTCATTTTGGTATGATGGTGTAAAAATGAAATATGCAAAAAGAACAGGATTCATTGATGCAACTGAAAACTTTTTCAATTATGAAGAAGTTGCAACAAAAGAAAATCCTAAAATTATTGCTATGTGGGATTTCATCAAATCAGAAATCAAAGATTTTGGTATGGAATTTGACCTTGGCGAACTTGTAGTATACGGTGAACTTTTCGGCGGTACATATCCTCATCCAGATGTACCAAGAAATCCACATGCAACTGCAGTACAAAAAGGTTTATTTTACTCACCAACTAATGAATTTTACTGTTTTGATATTAAAGTAAATGGACGTTTATTAGGTGAAACACAAAAAGGTGAACTTTGCGAGCAATTCGGTATTTTTTGGGACGAACCTTTATTCGAAGGAACTTTTAACGAATGCCTTAAATACCCAAATTTATTTCCAACAACAATTCCTAAAAGATTAGGTTTACCTGAAATTGAAGGTAATGTTTGTGAAGGTGTTGTTATTAAGCCAATTGAAGTAAAACGTTCATGGGCAGGTAACCGTGTAATTTTCAAAAACAAAAATGAAAAATATGCTGAAATCACTGGAAAGAAATCTGGAGAAAAATCAATGAAACAACCAAAAGAAGCAATCGAATTATCAGAAGCAGGCAATGAATTACTTGAAACATTGATGCAATATGTTAATGAAAATCGTTTAAATGCGGTTATTTCAAAATTAGGTGAACTTAACGATAAAATGTTCGGTAAAATTGTGGGTGAATGCATGGGAGACACAATGAACGACTTTTTAAAGGATGAACGAGAATCATTTGAAGCACTTGATTTAAAAGAACAAAAAGTACTTACAAAAAGAATGGGTGCTGAATGGTCAAATATGATTCGTGCCGATTTTTTGAACATTCTCGATAATAGCAAAAAATAATCAAAATACGAGCCCGAATAAATATCTCGTGATTGAGAGGCTAGGAGGTCACGCCCAAATGGAAGCAATAATCAAGCACGTGTCCCGTTGAAATTGTCTGCAACAATTTCCGTTAGTAGAGCGTTCGAAGGCAAGGCCTTGTGCATCAAGGTTGTTAAGGTGTTAAGACTCGGAATCTATTAGGTCTAACTTTTACGGTGACGAATCGTAAAAGGACAGCAATAAGTGCGAATCTTATTGTTGGCCGCTTTTTTATTTTAAAACATAAACATGGAAAACGATAAACTAAAGTTTGAAAAGGAATATCATTTTATAACTGATTATTCAAAACCAGCACCTGTTATTGAGTCAATAAGTTTCGATACTGAAACATCGGATAATGTAGTTTTCGTTCACGGCAATCCTAAATATGAATCAACTTTGATGAAATGGCTTATGAAACAACTTGAGAAACAATCGAAAATCCCAAAAGATAGAAATTCAATCGAATGCCCTAATTGCGGACAAATGATGGTATCAGGTTTAGTATGCGAAAAATGCGGTTATCAAAATTGATACATATGAATGCAATAAATATGTGTAATGGCGAACGTTCTTGGCAAGAAGTTAATAATGTAATTCAACTATTAGAAAATGCTTTTATTATACATTCTGGATTGCAACAAGCGCAAGGACATATTTCAAATGAAGAACTTGAAGAAGGAAAGGAAGAAATATACAACATAATCGAAACTATTAAAGCTTCATTAGGATATCCTGATAATATGCCTACTAAATATAAAACTAAATAATTGTTCTGTATATAAAATAAAA
>JALOBO010000014.1:33372-37402 GCA_023228225.1 Clostridia bacterium | reverse complement strand
AAGCCTTTTGATTTTGGATTAATGGAAGACATGGCCGAAACAACAAAGTACCTTTGCTCAAAAATTCAAGGTGCAAAAATGGGTTATACACAATCTGATGAAATCAGTATTTTGTTAACTGATTATGACTCAAATAAAACCGATTCATGGTTTGATGGTCAAGTACAAAAAATTGTATCCGTTGCAGCATCAATGGCGACAGCAAAGTTTAATAAACTTCGTGCTATTCGAGCAATTGGCAATATTAACGTATCGTACGACGAGGCAGGTGAAACTGGAATGATTCAATTGTATCATTCAGCGATTGAGGATATGACATTGGCAGAGTTTGATGCGCGTGTTTATACATTGCCTGATGCTGAAGAAGTTGTCAACTATTTTATCTGGAGACAACAAGATGCAACAAGAAATTCAATTTCAATGGCTGCGCAAGCATATTTCAGTCATTCTGAATTACAAAATGTTAACACTGGAAAACAACAAGACATGTTAATGTTGCAAAAAGGAATAAATTGGAATGAATATCCAACACCTGCAAAACGAGGTTGGACAATTAAACGTGAAAATCAAACATGGGTTAGAGCAAAAGACGGTAAATCATTTAAACCATATTTGGCTTCTGCAGAAAATATGAATTTCACAGATGATGGAATTGAGTTTGAAAGAAATACTTGGGTTATCGACAATGATATGCCAATTCTGACGCAAGACAGACAATACGTATTAAATGTATTGCCCAATAAATTAAACACGTGGAGAGAGTAATCTCTCCATTTGTTTTTGAAACTATAGTATACTAATGTATATAAAAATAAATTAAAACTTTTGAACGTTCGTTAAACATATTGATGAGTTAAGATAATGTAAATTTAAACTTAAAATAATCTTAACACATGGTAAATCAACTTTTTACTGAAAAATTTAGACCCAAAACATTAAAGGATATCATTTTACCTGAAAGAATCCGAAAAGAACTTGGAGATGGCGAACTTCATCAAAATTATTTATTTTATTCATCACCCGGAACAGGCAAGTGTGTTACCGGCGAAACGTTAATAACTGTTCTGGATACTGAGACTAATGATGAATTTGAATTAAGTATTCAAGATTTCATTAAACTTTGCCAAACCCAGGAATGACTTGAAATATATTAATGATATGAATATATAAATAAAAAATATCATTTTATTATGCTATATTTTAAATCAAAATTAATAAGAACATCATGTTCTGATACTTGCAATTTATGTGGAAACAAACTTATACTATGTAAGGGATATAAGTATACATCAATTGACAAATGTTCAAATGTAGAATGCATATCAAATAAGTTTCCTTCTAGTAAATTATATCGGCTAGGGTTTGCAGATGATAGCAATACGTTTATTAAGCGTGAAGACCAGATATCATATTGGCAAGAACACATGGGTCATACAAACATTAATGATGCAAGGGCTGCTAGATATGATTTTATGCTACGCTCTTTGAACGGGGGAGCTAAAATCATTCACGAGAGGCCAATCTGTATGGTCAAAAGATTTTTTAATAGATAGAGGGTACAATGCAGAAAAAGCTGTTGAAATCGTACAAGAACGCAAATCTATTACGTCACAATATCAAGTAAAATTTTGGACATCCCGAGGATTTACAGAAACCGATGCAAAATTAAATATATCAAAATTGCAAGCAAAGAATGCAGGAAAAGTTAATTATGAAAATCGCGTATTACCATCTAATATTACATGGTGGACATCAAAAGGATACAATGAATTTGATGCAATAAAAGAGCAACAAAAATTCTATAAAGAAAAATATAGTGTAACACGAAAGAATTGTCCGTCATATGATAATATGATGAAAAACAGGCAAAACACATGGGCATCAAAGTCGTCTGAAGAACGCGCAGAAATAAATAAGACTCGCGGCAAAACTTTTGATGAACTTGTTCAAAAATTCGGTATAAAAAAAGCACTTAGTATAATAGATAAAAGAAATGCAGCGTTTAAGACAAAAAATTGGTCTAAAATTTCAAAACAATGTTTTATAAAAATTGAAAAACTTATCGCTGATAAATGTTATTATGCAGAAAATGAAAAATTATTTTATGTCAACAAAAAAAGATACTACGCTGATTTTTCGTATAAAAATATTATCATAGAATTCAATGGAGATATTTTCCACGCAAATCCAGACATATACACAGCAACAGATCATCCTAATCCATACGCTCCACACTTGACTGCTCAAGATATATGGCTAAATGATATGAAACGGAAAACTGCGTTTGAGAGTGCAGGCTTTAGCTATTATGTTATATGGGAAAATGATTATAATAATAGCAAACACATAGCAACAGAGATGTATGAAAAAATAAAAACTAAAATAATATAATGTATATACAAAATAAAAAAATATGAAAAAAATAACAAAATCTTACGAAATACCAAAAAAATATAAAATAAAAACCGACACTGGTTATGAATCTGGGGTATTCATACATGAAACAATTCCGTATGACGTTTGGAAACTATCAACATCATCATACGATTTGAATTGCGCAGATAATCATATAGTTTTTGACGATAATAACCTTGAGGTATTTGTCAAAGACCTCAAGCCGGGTGACATCATACAAACCGAGATTGGTAACGAACAAGTAACAGATGTTATTAAGCGTTCCGATGAGAAGATAATGTACGATCTTGAAATAAATTCGGCCAACCATAGATACTACACAAACGGCATATTATCACATAACACGAGTCTTGCAAAAATTATGGCAGGTGACCATCCAACGTTATACATAAATGTATCTGACAGAAGTTCAGTTGATACAATCAGAACTGAAATTACAGATTTCTGTGGTTCAATTTCCGTTCTTGGCGGCAAAGAACATATGAAAGTTGTAATTCTTGATGAGATGGACGGTGCATCTGACCAATTTTATAAAGCATTGCGTGCAACAGTTGAAAAGTTTCATGATACTGCTCGTTTTATTGGAACTTGTAATTACATAACAAAAGTTCCTGATGCAATTCAATCTCGTTTCAATTGTATTTCTTTTGATTATGCAAGTCAAGATGAAGAAAAGAAAGTAATGATTGAATACATCAAACGAGTACTTACAATCTTTAAAGCATACGGTATCGCAATTGAACAAGCGGCTGCAATCGAATTCGTTAAAAGAAATTTTCCTGACATGCGTTCTTTAATGAATAAAATGCAATCTTTTCAATTGAAAGGAATTACTGAAATTAAAATTGAAGATATCAAAACATTGAATTATACATACAATGATATTTTTGATTTAATTCTTAATGATCCTAATCCTGCTGAAAATTACAAAACAATTGTTGGCCAATATTCATCAAAAGTTGATGATGTTCTTGCTTCATTAGGAACAGAGTTTCCATCTTATATTAGAGAACACAAACCTGCACAAATTGCAAAACTTCCACAACTTATTATTGAAATTGCAGCTCACCAAGCACAACGTGTTCATGTGATTGACCCAGTTATTACATTACTATCATGCTGCTTTAAATTACAACAAATTTTATCGAAATAAGTATGGCAGCCGTTATAAATTATCACCAATCATCGACTATTGAATCATCAACGTACGATAGTCAAACACAAATCTTAACAATCGAATTTAAAAACGGTTCAGAATATGCATACTCGGGTGTTGACCTTGATACATACGAAGGACTTGTTGCTGCCGCATCAACTGGCGTATATTTCCAACAGCATATAAAGAATTCTTTTAGTTATACAAAAGCGTAATTATGTATTTAAGAAGAGCATCAGATTTAAGAGATTACATAATCTCAAAATATCAATTGATACCTGAAAAGGTTGACGTTTTAAAAATAGGACAACGAATGTATCTTATTCTTGTTACGCCATCGCATACGTTATTCAAGGCAAAAATTTATGTAGGTATACTTGAATCCGCAAATACAATTGCTGTTATGAAAAAAGTTTTAGATACAAATATCGAAAACGCTTTAATTAAAGTTGGTTACAT
>JALOBO010000014.1:0-33272 GCA_023228225.1 Clostridia bacterium | reverse complement strand
GATGGCAATTACCATTTTCACAAATCATTGCACGTGTATCCGCATCAAGGAAAAGAACCTAAATTGAAAGATGAAAAAGACCGAAACATGTTCATGCGAAAAATTGCAATGGATATGGCATATGGCATTCGACAATTAGGAAAACCTGATAGAGTCATATTTACAATTGACCATCATTCATGGAGAAAAGATGTTGATATTGAAGAAAACGAAGGCTATAAAGCAAATCGAGTAAAAGATGAATCTGTTGTCGATTGGAAAGCATTTAATAAATGTCTTGCCGATTTTGGCGAAATTTTGAAAAGTCATGGCTGTATCACATCAAATATCGACAGTTGTGAAGGTGATGATTTGATGTACTATTGGGCAAATAAATTATTTGATGATGGTGAAGATGTTGTTATAATGACAGGTGATGGTGATATATCTCAACTAGTTAAACATAGCGGTAATAATTTCATTGTTGTTTACAACATAAAATCAACAGACAGAAAAATTATTGCAGCACCAGGTTTCTTTGATTTTTTACATAAAATAAATGAGGTTTCATTATTTGATGCTGATTCATTTATGGGAAATAACAAAGATGCAATAAAAGAAGTAATTGCAAATTCTGCATTACAAGAACTTGACCCAGAGGATGTATTATTCAGTAAAATTTTAATGGGTGATGGCGGTGATAACGTACCGCCTATCGTATCTTGGCAAACAACGCAAAAATCAGGTAAAGTCATTAATAATAAAATGACAGACAAAGCAGCTGCAAGAATAAAAGAATTATTGTTAGCAAGAGGAAAGATCGTTGACGTTACACATCTTGAAGAACACGCAAAAGAAATTTCTAATGAAATTAAAATCATCTACAATAAAGAATTCGATTCGGAACTTATCAAAAAACGAATCATCAGAAATACAATTCTTGTATATTTATCTGATGATACAATTCCATCTAAATGTCGTAAATTATTTGAAGAACATTATCTAAACGTTCGTTCGGGTGGTTATCCAAGATTAGGAAAATGGGATATGCATACGTTACTTGCAAATTCTGAATATGAAATAGAATCAATGTCATTTGAAGCTGATGTATTCAAAAATCTTGGTGGCAAAACAAAACCTAAAGCCGCAAATAAACCAATGGCTGATAAACCAATACCTAATGTTGGTGACTTACTTGCTAAAACATTATTCTAATGGAAACAATCGAATACACATGTCCATTTATGGGCAAGATTACATTAACTAGGGTTGGCGAATCATCTTCACATTTGCAAGGCGAAAGTGTTGTTAAAACATATTATATTGATAGATGGAAAAACTTTTATATAGATATATGGAATACATGCGGTGGAGATCCTATACCAATGATTAAAATTAACAGAGATGTTTTTGATAAACTTGTTGAGATAGACAAAGATTTGAAAACTAATCAAATACCAGGTATATAAAATAATAAAATGGCAAAAAAAGAAATAGAAGATAAAGAACCATCATCCAAATCATTATTTGGTGACACAGTAAAGCCTGTAAAAGAAAAAGAAATGAAATCTTCTGCACCAGGTTTATTCGATTACGTAAACATGTTATTTCAAAAACCAAAAGCATTTACAGAATTACCTGCATATACAAAAAGTAAACAGTTTTTCATGATGCAAAGGTTTTTTGCAATAAAATTTCCAATACAAGCACAAATGTTCAATCATACGAAAATGAATGGTGCCGAAGCTGTTCAATATTGGTGTGATTCATTGTCAAAAATGCACAATTCAACACCTTCATGGATATTTAATGCGCTTAAAGGTGCAAAAAAATCAAAAGAAGAAAAGAAAAAAGAATTAAATGTAGAAGAAGCAACTATTATCGAATATTGTAAAAGAATGCAATGTTCAAAACGAGACTTAGATGAAATGTATAAGTTTTTTCCTGATGATATTCAACAAGAACTTACAAGTTTTGAAAAGATGATTAAAGGCTCTACTTTGAAAAAATAAAAAATATACTTTTTCCGAAAACACAGCCTGTGTTCTGAATATATAAATTAAAAATATATTTAGAATGCAGGCTATTTCTTTAAATAAAACCGGTCAGTATGCCGTATTTTCGCTAAATGCGCCATACAAGAATATTGAAAGTATAAGAACATTTACTGACGATTTAAGTGGTGTCGGCACTATCATTAAACAATTCAGATGGTCAAAAGATAATACCGCCTGGTCTTATTGGTCTGAATTGACTCAACAAAATCTAAATGATTTAAAATTAAATCCTGCAAATCCTTTTTACATAGAGTACAAGTATCAACTTGCATCTCAAGGATTCATGACAATCAATAATGTACAGATAGAACCAAACTATCAAATACAAGATCCTTCATCTCAAATAGTATTTGAAGAAAACGGTTGTCAAAATTCCCAACTAGCGTGTACTTCATCAGGTATTGATAGAGCGTCAATACTTTCAAAATGTGATACACCTACATTCAATCCATACGCTGTTAATCCTGCAATCAATTTATATAAGGATTTGTCAGCATCAATATCAGATCTTTTTGGCATGGAGGTACTATACATGCGAGCAGTGCCAAACAATCGTTCAGGCGATGTTATATTAAAAGAATGGACATTATATAATGTTGATGAACCAGTATGTAGTAAAGTAATGGTGCCAGATAACAAATTTCCCGATGACACAATGCAATATAGTATGTATGGCATTGGGTACGAACAACCGTTTGAAATTGAAATCGTAAAACAAATTTTTGAGCGCGATTTTGGTATCGATGCGGCACCTCAAAAAAATGATATAATTTTCTTCCCACTTGTCGGCAATAGATTATATGAAGTTCAAAGTTCACGTCCTTTTAAAGGATTCATGATGGAAAACACTAGTTGGAAATGCGAACTTGTAATTTACAAACCAAAATCGAATAGAGATATGCCTGATACCGTTAATGACATAATGGATGACTTAATGAGATCTTCTGATAGATTGTTTGGAGAAGAAACACAAAATCAAATTGAAGATATTGCAAAACCACAACAGTATGACAGAAAACTTGGTACAAATTTACAAGATCCAACACGCGATTATGTAAATCAAGATTTAGTTGTCATGGATAATAAAATTATAAATAGAAGTGTAACTGTTGCTGACCATTATTATGACTTGCAATCAATTTTTGCCCCAGATAAAGATGTTCAAGCAGTAACATATAAAGCAGTATCGAATTTTATTAATTCTCAGGATTTTGCATTCACAACTTGGTTTAAATATGTAAAACCTAAGTACACAATAAGTGAAGATTCTTGCAAAATAATGTCACGAACAGGTAACACAATTATTGTAACAATAGGTTCTTTGCGTAAATATCCTGCAGGTACATTGGTTCAAATAAAAAGACAAGGACGACTTAACTTCTACGGCGTTGTAGTTGAAGTAACAAATACAAATACTTTCAAAGTAGCATTAAACGATGAAGTCATTAATTACCTTGACACAATCGCGCCAACTTGGGTAACTACACCAGGATATGGAATATCTCGAACATTCAAAAATACATTTATAAATGGCCATACGATTGATTCAAATGGTGCAAAAGGATGGAAACTTGAATCTTATGTTAATAGATATTTTGTGTACACTAATGGTTCAACACCTATTATGATTCCGATGAATGACACAATGGAAGAAAACAAATGGTACGGTTTAGTATTTAATCATGCTGCACAATTCGGACAATTGAATTTTAGTTTATGGGAAGTTAATAATGAAAGAACAGCAAAAACAGAACTAACATCAGTATTTACACGAACATTTAGCAATGTCAATATCAATGCTGCTGAAATTTTACCAGAAGATGATGAAAAACAATTTGAACTTATTGCAAGTAATCATTATCAAACAAACATAAGAATATTCAAAAATATTATTCCATACGAACAACAATCAACAATACTTAATCAGTATATAATTGAAGATGGACGTGAAGCTATCGTAATTGACAACAGTTTACCTATACTTCATTTGCCATTTGTAGGTTCAACAAAATAACAATGCATTTAACTTTACATATATGAGTAATACAAAAAAAGTAAATCAAGATGAAAGACAACAACAGCTTTCAGAACGAGAAGAATTAGAACAAATGTTGCAATCGTCATCAGATAATTTAGAAAGTCTAACAGAAGAGGCAAAAAAATTATCACTGAAGCATAAACCTATTACATTGGATTATCAAGGAATTATGACATCATCAAATTCCGAGGCAATGGACATTGTAGGTGCAAATGCTATGTTTTATTTGAATGAAGAAATTATTGACACTGAAGAATACATACAACAAAAAATGCGTTCCGATGTTGCAACAATGTCAGATCTTATTAGACAATCTAAAGTTGCCGAGTATTCAATCATAAAAATGTTAGAACAAATTGAAGAAGGCAATATGCAATCAAGACAATTTGAAGTTTTATCTGGTTTCCAACGTTCAAAGTTAGAATTAACAAAGGCAATTGCAAATTATGTTGTTGTGATGGAAAATAACTATAAAGCAATTAAAGAAGACTATCGTGTTAAACGAGAAGAAAATACAAAAGACATTCCGCACTCTGAAGTTGAAGGCGAAGGTGGCGGTGATGCTGATATGACAACAAGAGGAACTCGTGGACTAATGGAAAAAATACGTGAAGAACTTGACAGAAAAGACAGAGAACTTAATAGTAAAAAACTAAATGATGCTAAAGAAAACCAAAAGCAAATGGAACAAAATAATACAAAAGATAGTCCATTTTAAAATAACACAATATGGGAAGTAGCACAATATGGTCAACCGAACGAGTTAACGATGTAATAAGCAAATTAGAAAATGGCTTAGACGTCGATAAATCTTGTTTTTATCAAGGTGACATTAATTTCAGAAATGGAAATATAAATTTCAAATATACGCCACAAGAGCAAGAAGAAATTGTTCGATGCGCAAGTGACGTACTTTATTTTGCGGAAAAGTATTGTCACGCAATGACAGATACTGGAGTTCAAAAGATTGACCTTCGTCCGTATCAAAAAGATATGCTTCGAGATTTTCAAGATCATAGATATGTTATCATGCTTGCAAGCAGGCAGATAGGTAAATGCCATTTATTTAATTCAAAATTAACTATTTACGATAAAAAGTTACAAGGTTATTCTATTATTACGGTAGGACAACTTTATTATATGCAACTTAAGTCGCAACGGCAATTGACACGAATAGAAAAGTTAAAGTATTTTTTATGGCAACTTTATAATAAACTTGATTAATTCATTTGTCAAAAAGCAAATTCTTTAATGAATATATAATTAAATAACAAAAAATATTTAATATGAAATGCGTAAATTGCAATAAAGAATCAAAAAGAAAGTTCTGTTCAACCAATTGTTATATGGAGTATAGAAAAAGTGAATCCATAAGAAAGCAAAATGCAAAAATTGAAAACATGACAGATGAAGGCTACGACCATGTAGTTTGTAAATGGTGCGGGATGAAAGTTAAAAGGATATATGGAATTCATATTAAAAATCATCACAAAGATAAAACAATTAACGATTATAAAAAAGAATTTCCAGGTTCGCTATTGACATGTGCGTCAGATAAAGAAGCAACGTCAAAGAATTCAGGATTGCATATGAAACTTGACAATTACAGGTTATTGGCGTCAGAAAAAATGAAAGGCGAAAATAATCCAAATCACAGTTGTAAAACAACAAAGGAAGAACGGCAAAAAAGATCGCCATTTTCATTAGAATTTTATAAAGAAAAAGATGTTGATGATATTGAAAGTGCTAGAAAAGAATTTGTGAAGGCCGCATTAAAAGACAGGATAACAGAAACGCAACTTGAATATTGGTTAGAAAGATATGAAGACGATATCGCAAAAAAACTTTATGCTGATAGGCAAAGTACGTTTACGTTAGAAAAGTGTATAAAAAAATACGGTTTCGTTGCAGGCACTGAGATTTTTAATAATAGGCAAGAAAATTGGAAAAGTAAAGTTTTTAACGAGTATACATGCATATCGAGAGGTGTGTCAAATCTTTCAATTGAAATCGCAGAAAATATAAATCAGCATGTGAAAAATTTATTATCTGATAAAAATGAAAAATTTATTTATGATAAAATAAATAAAAGAGTATGCAAGTATGATATAACGCACAAAGCAAACAGAAAAATAATAGAAGTAAACGGGATTTTTTGGCATTGCAAGCCAGGCTTATACGAACCTGATTACTACCACAAAGTTAAAAAGAAAACAGCAAAAGAAATTTGGACATATGATGAATATAAGATTCATCTTGCGAACGCTCATGGTTATGACGTTCTTGTTGTGTGGGAGGATGATTACAATAAAGATAAAGAAGGAACAATTAAAAAATGTATAGAATTTTTAAATGAAACAACAAATTAAGAATATAATTTTATTTCTTATTCAATGTTTAGAGACATACGAATATAGAAGCATCCGGTTAGATGAAAATGATCATACAAAAAAAATTATCAATTCATTAGCAGTTAAAGGAAAATTGGTGGCTACAGATACGAAAGATGCTGAGATAACACAAGTGCATCTAACGCAGCCATACCACGTATATAAAATCGAAACTGAAAGTAAAAAACAATTAGAATGCGCAGATTTGCATATTTTATTTGATAAAAGTATGCAAGAAGTTTTTTGTAAAGATTTATCAGTAGGTTCATTAATACAAACGAAAGATGGCGTCGAGAAAATTGCAAGTATAGAAAAATCGAAATATAAAGTTTCAATGTTTGATATTTCATTGAATGATGCAAATCATAGATACTATACAAATGATATTTTAAGTCATAATACAATCACATCTTCAATATTCATTGCATGGTATGTATGTTTTCACTACGATAGAAATGTACTTGTAATTGCGAATAAGATGGCAACAACTACTGAGATTGTTGACAAAATTAAAACAGTAATAAAGAATGTGCCATTCTTTTTGAAACCTGGCTCGTTATCTTTAGGAGCAACGGGAATGAAATTCGATAATGGCGTAAAATTATATTCTCAAGCAACTACAAAAACAGCAGCCTTAGGTTTTACTATTCACCTTTTATATGCGGATGAGTTTGCTCACATTGACGAACATATTGTTGTACCTTTTTATCGTTCTATTTATCCTACGTTGTCATCATCTCAAGTATCTCGTATCATAATAAGTTCAACACCTAATCAAATGAACTTGTTTTATGAAATATACGCAAAAGCAATGGAAGGTAAAAACGAATACTTTCCAATACGTGTTGATTGGTGGCAAGTGCCAGGACGCGATGAGAAATGGCGACAAAAAGAAATTAACAACTTAGGTTCTGAAGAATTATTCAATCAAGAATATGGAAATCAATTTTTGGCATCGTCAAGAATGCTTTTATCAAGTCAAATATTGCAATACTTAAAAAGAACGACCAAAGAATTCAAATGGAAAGAAGTTGATGAATTAGAAGATCTTAATGACAATTATGCAGAGTTGACTTGGCATCCAAATTTTGACCCTAACGAAATTGATGTTGATAAAGATAGATTTGTTTTTGCTGTCGATTTGAGTGATGGTGTTGGTAGCGATAGTACAGTTATAAATATAATGAAACTAGAGTTGCAATCGAATGCAATGATACGTAAAATAACAGAATATAGTAACGAATCAAGTTTTTATAGATTAAGACAAGTTGGTATGTATCGTTCAAATTTGCATTCAATTGATGATGTTGCAAAAATACTTGAAGCACTTATATTTAATGTGTTTCATGAAGATATTGTAAGAATTGTTTTAGAAATAAATTTCAAAGGAAACGTTATTATCGAAAAATTATCTAAACATAAAGATTACTATCCTGAAATATTTATGCATACGTTTCATTCTGTTGCAAGTCAAATTTTTAGGCCAGGTGTAAAAATCAAAGCAGATAATAAGGAAATGTTTTCTAGAGAATTGCGAAATCTAATAAAAAATAAAAGAATTGTTGTAACTGAAAAAAATACTTTTAATGAATTAGGAGCATTCGGTTTAAATAAGCAAGGAAGATATGAAGCACAAACTGGACATGACGATATTGCAATGACATTAATAAATTTAGTTGCGTATTTTGATAGCGCTGCATTTGAAGAAATGGTTGAAGAAACATACGATACACAACAAGAATTAGTTAAGAAAGTAATATACGATAAGATAAATGCAGACGTCGGTGATACTGTTGAAAAAGCATCACATTTAAGTTGGCTTAGGGATTTTATGTAAGTCATATAGCAAATATTGAGTAAAAGAAAGTAATATATAATAAAATAAAATAATAAAATAAGATTCCGCAAATGGCAAAGATTTCATTAGATCTAAATCAATTTAAAGCAAATGGGGTCTATACTGTAGAGTTCGATGCAACTGATAGTTTTGTAATTTCTTCACAACAATTACGACTTGTTGTAGGATTTTCACGTAAAGGACCTTTCAATGCACCAGTATTTCTGCAAGATATAAAATCCGCAAGAAAAATTTTCGGCGAAATTGACACATACCTTGAAAAGAAAGGTTCTTTCTTTCATCGTGCAATAGAAACTGCATTACAAACAGGACCTATCTTCGCAATCAATTTAATGCCGTTAAATAACGCAATAGATGGTGATAAGATTGATTACCGTTCATTCTCTTTAAGCATGGCTGAAGATAATAGCGATACATCAAAAGATCTTATGGCATCATTCTTCAACAAAGAAAGATTTTGGTTCCCAGATTCGTCTTACTTTGAAGCTATCGTAAATAACAACGCGTCAAACGAAAACAAATTAATCAGTTTCACAAACTTAGGTCAAGAACCTGTTTCGATTATCGCAAGAAAATCTGTAAACATTAAAGGTTTTGATATTACTGCTCGTGATTTTTACGGTGCTGGTAACGCTCCTGCATTTGTAAATGATTTCGATTACATATCTGATTACTTTATTGACGTAATCGTTGTAAAAGGCGATTGGACAAATTATAACAACTTAGCAGTTGACCCTGACTTCTCTACATATTTCGATAACTCAGGTATTAAAGTTAGCAAATTAAATGCTTTCTTATCTTCTGATAAAGTTGTAACAGTTGCAAGCTTCACTGGTTGTATTATTCCTGACTTCACAGATCGTCAAGGTGTTAACCAATACATTGAAACAATTGTAAATAATGCACAAGGTGTAACTGGAATCTTCATGACAATCGACAGAAAATCTTTAGACGATTATGAAAATTCACAATATCATGTTGATTTAATCGGTCATTCGTTAATTGACGGAAACCGTTCAAGTTTAAACATGTTATCTTATGTATCACCTATTTCTGATGAAATAACATACAACAATACGTTACTTGCAGATTCAATCGAAACTTTAGATTATAAAGCTGCTGATTTTGGCACTGGTACTGTTGTTCCTTACATCAAAAATGTTCCTTATACAACAGATGCAACTCGTGGCGTATTTTTAAATACATTGGTTATACCAAAACCACTTCCTGCATTTACAGGACAAGTATTTACACAAGATGCGTATAACAATTTATTGAAAACTTTAAATACAAATTCATTAATCAAAACAGGATTAACTACTGCAGGCGTAACTACTGCAGGCCTTGATGATTATGTTAAAGTTGATAGAATAACAAATACTGGAACATCAATCGAAATTTTAATCTCGAATCCAGTTAAAGCTGCTACAGATAATGCTACTGGTGACATGATAGTAAATTATGTATCTGCTACACAATTAACAACTACAAGTCCTGCTGCATTAAATTTAATTGCTGGCGACATTGTTTTTGTTAAAACATTAAATATTTATCTTACAGTTGCTTCTGTTACGCCAGGTTCGCCAGTAAATACAATTACATTCGTATCAGGTGTTACTGTTGGAATGGACGGTTTAACTGCTATTGGTTGTAATGTTGCTGATGCAATAACAGTTGATATTAATTCAGTAGGTTCACCTGCTACTTATTCAATTGATTTAATTGCAAATCCTGCATTAATGTATACTGATACTGATATCATTGTATTGCCTGGAAACAAACTTGTAACTGATGTTACAAACAATTCAGTAATTAATGGTGATAAAGTTAGTGTAACATCTGCTTATAACACATTTACATACTTATCGTTTGAAAATGTAACTGCAATGTACGGTTTAACAGGAACTAAAATTAATCAATGGTCAAATGTTGAATTAAATTCAACTGCTGGCATTATACCTGTAACATTATCAAATTCATACGATAAAAACGGATCATTAATAAGCGGAAGTGGTTTAATACTACAATCTGCTCATAATAAAATTGAAGAAAACGTTTCAATTATTGCTGGTACGTTAAATGCTAGAAAAACATCATTCAATATTGCTGGTGTTGATAATGCAAAAATTGAAGTTGGCCAATATTTAGTAAATGAAGCAAGAACAAGATTAACTAGAGTTATCTCTAAAGTTAAAAAGGTAAATGCGCAAACAAATGCTACTGAATACACAATCAATGTAAATGAAGCAATATATGCAACTGGTGGCGCTGTAACTAGATATCTTGGAATCAATGATGTTAACTTTACAACAAACTTACAATTTACATCACTTGGTGGATTTACAATAACTGCATATCATATTCCTGGAACACCTGCTCAATTAGAGAAAATCTTAGGTGTTATCGAAACAACAAACTTAGGTGATGTTCTTGCAGATAAAGACATGATTCAATTCAGATATTTGGTTGATACATTTAATGGCGGTCTTGCTCCTATGATGGGACCTAAAGCAATCTTGTCAAGATTGGCAAAACAACGTCAAAAATGTATGGCAATATTAAATGCGCCTTCAATTGAAGAATTCATTGCTTCAACTGACCCAAGATTTACTGAATTGCCTGACCCAGCAAATGGAAATCCAAAACCTGTGTTACAAGCATCTTATATAGCAACTGGTGGTAACTTATCATTAGGCCCATCATTCACATTCACATTACCTGATGAAGAAAACGGTGCTAGATTTGCTGGTGTATTCACTCCATTTATTAAAATTCGCGAGAATAATAAAAATAAAATGGTTCCACCTGCTGCTGATGTTTCAAATAACTTCATTAAGAAATTCAAAAACGGAACTCCATTTGCAATTGCTGCTGGACCTCGTAGAGGAACAATTTCAAATCCTAAAATGTCAGGTCTTGAATATGATTTCTTAACTGCTGATAGAGAATATCTTGAACCAATAGGTTTAAACTGTATTATAAATTCAAGACAATACGGACCAATGATTTACGGTAATGCAACAGCATACCAAAAAACATTATCTGCATTCAATAACTTACATGTTAGAGATTTATTAATTACAGTTGAAAGTGATGTTGAAGATATCTTATCTAACTACGTGTTTGAGTTCAACGATGCTTCAACTCGTCTTGAATTAAAAACTATTGTTGATGGCTACTTATCAAATATTAAAAGTTCTGGTGGTATCTACGATTACATTGTAATTATGGATGAATCAAATAACACACAAGAAGTTATCGACCAAAACGTTGGTATAATTGATATAGGAATCGAACCTGCAAGAGGATTACAAAAAATCATAAACCGTGTAACCGTATTAAAAACCGGAACTGTTTCATCAGGAGGTTTTACAGTATCATAATTAAAAGATTGTGGGTTTCGGCCCACAATACTTTTTCTTTAAAGAATATATAAAATAAAATATTTCAAATGGCAAAAAATACAGGCTTACCACATTATAAAAATAGTACTGCTGCCCGTAACTTATGGGAACCAGTATTTAAGGCGTACTTCAGCGTAATGTTAACGCCTCCTCCAGGAATATCTGACTGGGATTTGGTAATGGAAAACATTATAAAAATTTCAGGTATGAAACCTAATACGTTTCCAGCTATTGCACAACAATCATTTAAAGGTGCACATAGAAGTTACATCGGTGGTAAACCAGGTGAAAACTCTCATGATTTATCTTTAGATTTTGAAGTCAACTTAAATGATTCAAATTCGATGTATGTTTATAAAGCAATTAGAGCATGGTGCGATTTGGCATACAATCCGCTTACAGGTAAAATGGGATTGAAAAAAGATTACAAAGGTGGTCCACTTATCATTTCTCAATATAATGCAAATGGTGATATTTTCAGACAAATAACATATCAGACAGTTATTCCAATGAGCGCAGTTCAAGGTCCAAACGATCCTGACTTCGAATCAGATGAAATATTTAAAGTAACTGACTGGCAATTACGCGTTGATGACTGGGAAGAAACTTGGTTATAATAAAACAACAAATAAACTATATCTTAAAAGTCAATCTATGAATAATGGATTGACTTTTTTGTTGCTTGAATATATAACTATATCATTTATTACAAGTCATTTAATGACACAAATCTTTTTTAAAATCGTATCATTTATAAATCTGAATATATAAATAAATTATAATTATATAAACACAAAATCTAATATCATGGCAAAAAAAACAACAGAAGATGCTGCAAAAGCAATCATTGACGCAGCAGAAAGTGTAGAACAAATAAATACACAAGTAACATCATTAGGAAATATCAATGAAATTAAAAAGAATTTCAATGGTGCTGGGCAACCTATTATCAGCAACGAATCTCCATTAGGTGAATCGAAAAATATTGCTGGTGAACTAGGTTATAAAGCAATTCCGTTAGAATCATTACCAAGTCAAGGATTATTTTATCCGGTAGGAACAAAATTATTTATCAAAGCTGCTAGTGGGTATGAAATAAAACACTGGTCAACAATTGAAGAAGAAGATGGTTATAGCATTGATGATATGTTAAATTTTATTGTTGAAAGATGTATAAAATTAACAATACCTGGTAAACGTGCGTCATTTAAAGATCTTAAAGATATTGATAGATTTTGGTTAATTTTTGCAATCAGAGAATACACATTTAAAGATGGCGAAAACAAATTATTTGCAGATATTCCATCTGGTGAAAAAACAGAACGTGTTGAAGTAACAAAAGACATTATTAACTATTATGACCCATCAGATAAAATGATGAGATTCTACAACGAAGAAACGCGTTCATTTGTATTCAATTTAAAAAATGGTGAAGTTGTTAACTTGTACTTTCCAAATGTTGGTGTATCTTCTTTCTTGAAAGATTACCGTCGTTTAAATGAATTACAAAGAACAACAATAGATGAAGATTTTGCTAGATATGCAATATTCTTATTTGAGGATTGGAGAATGCTTACAGCAGATACATACAAACAAGAAGAACAAAAATCTTTTGGTTGGTCAATTTCAAAAATATCGTTGTTATCTAAATTTGTCGATTTAGTAAAAGAAAGTGTTAATCCAAGTATGACAGTTGAGATTGGTGCCGGGGAGGTCACTGTGCCGCTTAACTTTCGTGGAGGCATCAAAGCTATTTTCCTTATTTCAGATATCTTGGACGAACTTGAGTAAAATGGAGTATATGCTGTTAAAGCATTTACGTTTGCAACCAAGCGAAATATGGCAAAAACCTTTTTATGAGATTGAGTATTTAATTGACAATATGAAAGAAGATAACGAGGAGCAAGAGAAATTGAGAAAAGAAGAAGAAAGTAAACAAAAGAAAGAATCAATGTCAATATCTTCGATGAAACAAGACTTCGGAAATATGACAAAGAATTTCAATTCAAGTATGGGAAATATGTCAGCACCAAAATTCCCAGACATAAAAATTTAAAATAAGAAACAGTTTTGGCAGCACCAGATACTACATCGTTATTGAAAGGCATACTAAATGTTGTAACTCGCACCGAAAAGCACATTGAAGATATTAACAAAAAAATGTCTTCAAGTAAAGCAAAGGGCGGCGATGCGGATGATGCTGCAAAATCTGTTACTGCAGCTGCAAAAGGTAGCACAGGCGGTAATACATCTGCTGAGACAAATAAAAAATTGGACACTATCATTAATTTGTTGAAAATACAACTTGGTGATTCAACTGCACAACCTAATTTATTGAACGGATTTGGTGCAAGCATATTATCAATTGCTGCGGGATTGAAAGGTTTTTCAAAAGCAAATAAAGGTGCCCCGATGTTTATAAGTTTCTTAAAAGAAGTTGCTGACCCGTTAAAAAAATTAGGAACAAAAGCAGTAACACAAGGAATATCGAATATGGATGTCCTTGGTAATGCTATATTAGGATTTTCAAAGAACATGCTTAAAACTGGTCTTCTTTTATTGCCAGTTTTACCTGTTCTTCCAATATTTGCAATTGTATTACAAGCAATGGGTGGTGTTTTCACCAAAATTGGACAAAAATCAAAAGACATAGAAAAAGGCTCTAAGGTAATGGGCGATATGGGTAAAGGAATGATATTCCTTGCAGGGGGTATTGCGATGTTATCATTATCAGCTGTATTATCATCAGTTGCGCTTTCAAAATTCGGATTCCCGACAGGTGCAATCGGCATCATTGGTGGTGTTGCATTGTTATGTATATTACTTAACATACCACCTATTAAAAAAGGTGTATCTGTATTAAAAGATATAGGTAAAGGCATGCTATATTTAGCAGGCGGTATTGCAATATTATCGTTATCGTTTGCATTATCTGCAATGGTAATGAAAGGCGCAAGTGTAGGTGGAACTTTAGGCGCAGGTTTAGGAATTATATCAGCAGTAGGCGGTTTAGCATTAATGATGGTATTTCTTGGTATGCCACCTGTCGAAAAAGGTGCAAAGGCATTGAAAACAATGGGCGCTGGTATGATATTCTTGGCATTAGGTATTGCTATAATGGGATTATCAATTGCATTAATATCAAAATATGCAGGTGTTTCACCATTAGAAGTTGGTGCATCAATTGCTATTGCTGTTACTGGAATTGGTGGTGCAATGTACTTACTTGGTAAAAATGCGTCTAACATATTTAAAGGTTCGATTGCATTGGCAGTAACGTCATTGGCATTAGTTGTTTTCGGATATGGATTAAAAACAACATTTGATGCGCTAAAAGGCAAATCGTGGGAGGACCTTGCAAAATTAGGAACTTCTGTTGTTGGAATTGCTGCTGCAGTTACATTAATAGGTAATCCAATAACTGCAGGTTTCACATTAATAGGCGCAGGATTACTTGCTGCTATTGGTGGAAGTTTATGGGCAGTTGCAAAGGGAATGAAATCTTACATGGATTTAGGTGCTGACCAATTTCCAGGTGACCAATTCAAAACAACAATGGGTCAACTCAAAGATGGCTTTATGGTTTTATTGGGTGATGATGCTGACGCTGAAAAACAAGGCGGCGGAATATGGGGTGCGTTAAAGAGTGTTGGAAAAACTGCTCTTAATACAGGTAAAATGACAATGGCTGTAATGCAAGCAATCGGTATAGGCGCTGCATTATCTTCAATGGCAAAAGGAATTGGTGCATGGGCTAATTTACAAAATATTCAATTAATAAGCGGTTATGATAAAAACGGAAACCCGATATATTCTGGAGAACGTGCTAACATATCACAAGCAATTGATAACGTTATTACATTTATAGGTGATGGAAAAACAGGCGGCATTATGCTTCCATTTATAACATTATCGAATACAGCAAACCTTTCTAAATCCGGAGACTTCAGTTTATTGAAATTCATAACAGGAAATGATTTAAGTAATAGTCCTTTCTCTATGGGTATATCTGCTGCTGTTAAAATTGGTGATGTATTGACGTCATTAGCAACAGGTGTAGGTTCTTGGATGGATTTACAAAATATACCGTTAATAGACCATTATGACAATAAAGGTAAACCTGTGTATAAAGGTAAAGCAAACATAAATGTTGCTATTGAACAAATTAAAACTGTTCTTACGCCGAACAGCGGTCAAAGTATTCTTGACCCATTCATTTCATTGGCACAAAACACTGGTATTTTAACAAAACCTGATAGCTTTAATTTATTCAAATTAATATCAGGAAATGATTTAAGTGATAGTCCTTTTCAATTAGGTATTTCATCTGCATTGAAAATAGGAAAAGTTTTAACATCAATTGCTGAAGGCATTGGTGCATGGGCTCAACTTGAAAGCATTCCACTTATAACAGGATACAATAAAGATGGTAATCCAATTTATGGAAAAACCGTAAACGCAAACGGCGCAATTGCAAACATCGGTGCATTTATGCCTAAGATACTTGCGTTATTTTCAAATTTTGCAGATACTGGTAGCGGAAGTACATGGAGCGTTGCAAAAATGCTTGTTGGTACTGATATGTCAGAGACTCCTACCGAAAGAGGTATAAGTAATGCATTAAAAATTGGTGATGTCTTAACAAAAATTGCAGGTGGCATAAATGTATTTGCAAACATGCAAGCTATTCCAATTATTTCAGGTTACGATGCAAAAGGAAACCCAATAATCGCAGGACATGTAAATATTGATGCTGCAATTGCTAATGCAGGAACAGCTATAACAAAAATAATTAATACATTATCGAATGCTGCAACTGGTGGAACTGATACAGGCGGTGGAAGTTTATGGAGCAAAGTTAAAAATGCAGTTAAAAGTGGCGTTAAAATGGTTGGTGTTGCAGGAATGGCAACAGCAATTGCACCAGTTGCTGATGTACTTGCAAATTTCGCAACTGGCATTAATACATTTGCAAATTTACAAAACATTAAAATAGTAGATCATATAGATGAGAAAACAGGAAAACCTGTGTATTCAAAAACATCTGTAAATATTGATAACGTTTCAACAAATATTGGCAAAGCAATAACTTCAATTATAAATGCTGTTAGTAAAGCAGGTGAAGGTGCAGATGGTGGTGATATTGAAGATGCTGTTGATTATGTAACACAAATAAATACGGTTCTTGGTGATTTCGGTGGAATCATCAAAAAATTCTCTGAAATTAAAGATCCTGTAAGTGTAAGTACAAATATCAAATCATCATTGGAATCTGCATTCAACGTTTTATCTAAAGCTAAACCTATAGAGGGTAAACAAAGCGATACATTAAAAACAGGTGTATATGCTTTTGATTACTTAACAAACTCACTGGTGAAATTATCGAAATCTGCAACAGAATTTGAAAAATTTGCTAAAGCATTTGGCGGTATGTCAAAATCAATGGGTGAGTTCACAACAAACTTTACAAAATTGTCACCTACTTCAGTTACAAGTTTTGCAAACTGGACTACATCATTAACAAATTTTGCAAAAATGGATGCTAACACATTCAAAGCAAACATGGAGTTAATAAATAAAGCATTTGGCGTTAAAGATGCAAAACAAACAGTTGCTGAAGGATTAGATAATACAGCAGCAGGTCAAGCAATAAATAAAAAGGAAACTGAAGTAAAAACAAAAGCACCAGTTGCTGAAAAGGTTGATACTACTACATTATTTATAAATGCAATAAACGAACTTAAAGGAACAATTGCTGCAATGTCTGCGAAACTTGATGACTTATCAGTTCGCGTAGTTGGAACAGTTGCAACACAAGAACAATAAAATTGAAATTATGGAACCAATATCAAATGTCGAAATGACAAAACAAACTCAAGAAACGTTAAAAGCGAAACTTGAAAAATTAAAGTATATAAAACATAGACTCGATGCTGCAAAAAAGGCAAACAATAAAACGAGAACTATGATTGCGTCTTTAGATTATAGAATGTGTCAATTAGATATTGAAAAATATAAAGTGAAACTTCAAAAATTAAAAATAGAATCTGAAAATGGAAAACAGTAGTATAAATTACGAAGATTATCTTAAAGGAAACACTGAGGAATCAAAAATTGAAACAAGCGATTATCCTGCACCAGAAACAGCAGTTTTACCTGCAC
Organism: Clostridia bacterium; assembly: GCA_023228225.1. GTDB lineage: Bacteria > Bacillota > Clostridia > Christensenellales > UBA1242 > JALOBO01. The sequence goes on along the minus strand of JALOBO010000014.1, from coordinate 15,384 downwards.
CTGGTGACAAAATAATTGCGTATATGCGGTCTCAATTCAAATCGCAAACTCCATATTTCGAACCAGGCATACGTTCATCAAACAAAGATCTTGCTTTAAGAAAAAGCGATGGCAAAAACCATGAAACTATTTAAAAGTCTTGTATATAATAATTGTTTTACAAAACAGTTAAGTACATGGATAAAAAAATAGTATTAGTAGGAAAAAGTTGTTCAGGTAAGTCAACAATTGCAATGGAACTAGAGAAATTTGGGTTTAAAGGGCAATTAAGTACAACATCTCGTCCAATGCGAGATTACGAAAAACAAAATGTTGATTACCGATTTGTTTCTAAAGAACAATTTGAAGATAACATTAAATTAGGATCATTCGTAGAAGTTGATAATTTTAATGGCTGGTACTACGGTTTAACACATGAAGATTTTAATGCTGCTGATGTATTATTATTAACGCCAAGAGGATTGCAAAAATATTTAGATATAATGCCACGTGAAAATTTTATCATAATATATATTGAAACCTCGATACAACTTCGTGTTAGTAGAATAAATGGAAGAGGCGATAAACACGATGATTCAAACAGACGATGGGTATCTGATGAAATTGATTTTGAAAATTGGGAACAATGGGGAATGCCTTGGGATATGAAGATATCGTTACAAACAGAAAACATATTACCAAATTTAATAAAAGTATTAACAAACAAAAACAAAATATAAAGTTATGTCTAAAACAAAAAACACAGAAATTACAGATGCAAAAGTTGTTGAAACAGTTGAACAAGCAGTTGAAAACCAATTCACAGTATCAAAAGAATTTTCAGGCGCAGTAAGAAACTTATTCGGAACAAAACCTTTTTCACAAGTTGCTGGTGTTATGCCTTTAATTGGTAAAGAAGTAATGACTGAAAAGGAAATTAACACAATCATCGGTGTATTGGGAAATTATCCATACGATGAAGTTGCAAACATTTTCGCAGGCGTTAAAGACCACGTGAAACTTGTTACACCTGAAGCAGAAACGAAATAATAAATGATATGATTTGAAACATTGGTGAAAAAAGTAACCAATGTTTCAAAAATCTATCATAAAAATTTGCTATTGCTTCATTAATGTTGTATATTTGATTTTAATTAATTAATCATACAATAACTTAAAGAACTGAAGGAATAAATTTACAAAATAAATTCATAAATAATTGCTATTGATGAATAAATGTTGTATATTTGTTTTTAAATATTAATCTAAACGTCACTTAAAATAAACTAAAATTATGGCACAACCTAAATCTCAAATTCAAGATCTTGCAAATGCATTTATTGAAACAAAATCTGAAAAACGATTCAAAATTTTAATGAACCGTTTAAAACCAGGTGTTCTTAAAAAAATTGCAACTATTGAAACGGATCCTGAATCACGTCAAGAAATTGTAAACATCGTGTTTGCAAAAGTGTGGCAAAACATCGACCAATATAATCCTGGAGCTGCTGCTTTCTCTACCTGGATTTACAGAATTGCATACAACGAATGCTTGCTTGCAAAAAGACACACAAACAGAACAAAATCTTTAGACAGAATGTTTGAGGAAGGCACTGTTAATGAAAGCGCAATATCAATTGATTCTGATTTTGATGAATTCGACACAAAACCAAAATATGATGTGGTCGAAGTACTTTACAACAAAACTATTGATGCAATAAACGGTTTGAAAGATTCTGGAAAAGAAGGAATCATTAAAACTGCATTGATTAAATGGCATGTTGATAAAAAACCTTACAAAACAATTGCAGAAGAAATGAGCATTCCTGAAAACAGCGCAAAGAATAAAGTTTTTCGTGGAAAAGATTTGATACGAAAAATTCTTGTAACAAATGAACCTGAATTGGTTCAATTATTTGCTGAGGACCAAAAATACAGATAAATGAAAAAATCAATTAGAGAATATAGACTCTACCTTGCAACACGTGAAGTTATAAACTTTTTTTATATCAAACGAACTGCAAGAAAAAATAAAAACACACCAACATGGCAGTCCTTTGGACTGCGTGTTGACTGGGTTGGACGAATATTCACAGTGCTTAATCTACGTAAAGAAGATGTGGGCGAAGAAGAAATCGTGCGCCGAACTCGTTTATTGGAAATGTTAAGTCCAATAAACAAATACTTAAAAACATTGGATTTGCATGAAATAATGTTTCCTGCAATTGAAAAGAAAACTGACAGATCTTACCTTATTGTTTACTCACCCTTGTTTAAAGAATTTACAGTTCTTTACTTTTTACGTATAATGTTCATACTAGGTATTTTGATAACCTGCTTAATTAAAATTTCCACAATTTTATCAGGTTTATCATGGGTATGGAACGTGCTATTTTAAAAGGCAACAGAAATTCTGAAGGATTCTACGAAATAGAATTTGGAGAAAAGCGAGCAAAATATCCATCGGTAACAACTATACTTTCTAAATTAGAAGATTTAGAAGTTGCTGAATTAAAAGGAAATTTATCGCCTGAAGTATGGGAATACGTTTCAAGACGTGGCGCCGATAGAGGTTCCGTTATGCATTCATACCTTGAAAATTATGCGGTTGCTTTAAAGATGGGCAAATCCCCTGATGATGCTTTATTATATACGCAACAAAAAACACCTACATTATTTCCAGATGTCGATAAGAAATTTTTTGAATTAGGTAGAAATTTCTTTTATAACATTTATCAATCTGATTTTATTACAGAGTTTGCAAAACCTGTAATGATTGAAGGATTAATGGTCTCACCAAAATACAAATACGCAGGACGTACTGATATTATCTATTATGATAACGAAGGAAAACTTGTAGTTGGTGATTATAAAACATCAACTAAAATTGTAACTGATTACCAAAGAAAACTTGTAAAGTACAAAATACAAGCTGCTGCATATGCGCAAGCGTATTTTGAATTGTACAAAAAGAAACCAGATTACGCTGCTATTTGGATTGCAACGCCCGAAGGATGCCAAAAATACATTGTTCATGCAAATGAAATGGATGTATACTTAAATTGCTTTCTTTACCTTGTCGGCATATTTTATAAAGAATATATACAAAAATAAATTATAAATCACAAAAACTAATAGTATGTCTAAGACACAAGAAGTAGAAATCGTTGTTGACAAAGTAGAAACAACAAAAACATCAGGTATCAATCCAGAAGTTATCGAAAAACTTAAAATTGAAATCGAAGAGAAAAAAGATGAACTAGAAAACAAAAAGTATTTAATTCCAGGTGGCGACGCAATTGCAAAGAAAATTAAACAATTCATTGTAAAAGAAGCAAAATGGAGATTTACTGAATGCATAGGTGTTCTTGAAGTAAACAGAATTTTACATGATTTTATTACAGACCCTGCTAGAGCAGAATTGATGATTACGCCTGTTGCGTTGGAAGCATTATATTATTTCATGTCTAAACACGAAGGCAAAGGATTACCTGAAGCTGAGGCAATGACTGAATTGATTAAAGCTATCAATCAAGCAAAATCTAGAGCAGAACAAGATAAACGCGAATTTGAAGAAATGACATTCAGATTACAAAGTTTAGAACATGGTGTTGACCCTGAAGCACCAATGAATACTTTTAAAGAAGACGAAGCAGAAAATGTTGAATCAACAACAGAATCTGAAAAATAATTTGGAACTTGACTTGGTTAAAAGTTCAGTATTGGTTTTAACTGATATTGAACTTTTAGACCAATTGTCTTTTATTATCATTTTGCTTGAAGGCGATTCTTTAAAAAAATTACTTGATGGCGAAGAAATTGAAAATTATAACTTAAGTGTTATAAAAGAAAAACTAAAGAACTTAAAGAAAATATACTTAACAGTGTTGAACGAAAGACACACAAACTAAAATATCATGAAAGAAATTAAAGTAAAACATTTATTCTATGCAATTGTATTTTTGATTTTATTAACATCATTAAATACATGCAATAGTTGCAGCACAAGCAGTGCAACAAAAAGATTATCGAAAGAAACCGATTCTTTGCGTACTGAAGTTATTGAATTAAAAAATAACTCAACAACAAAAACAGAATTACAAATACAAGGTCTTGAAACAGAAAAGCGTTTCATACAAGCAACAGACCGAAAAATGTTAGACGTACAAAGACAATCTGAAATCGAAAATGAAATAACAAAACTTAAAAATGAAAACAAGTAAAAATAAATTACTTCACTACTTCATTATTTTTTCATTCGTATCATTATACATTTTAGTCAGTGTCATATCAATGGTACACGTTATTCAATTCTTCGGATTGAGTAATAATCCAACAATGGCCACAACATTAGCAATTGCATTCGAAGTAGGTGCAGCTGCGTCATTAGCATCAATTATCGTATTAGATAAAATGAATAAATTTATCGTATGGTCATTATTCTTAGTATTAACTGCTATGCAAATAATGGGAAATACGTTTTATGCATTTGCTCATTTACACGATTTTACTGGTTGGATTCAATTATTCGGTCTACAAGACATGGACGCAATTGAACAAAAAAGAATTTTGGCAATTGTGAGTGGTGCGGTACTTCCTATTGTTGCATTAGGATTTATAAAGGCGCTAGTTGATTATATAAAGCCTGCCAGTGATACGAAACCAATTGAACAAATACAAACCACACAAACAAATCAAGTCTCTGAAACATTGTCTGATGAAACAAAAGAAACTGATTCAATAGCGGAAGTTGTTGAAACAACAGACATGAACACAGGCGACGAAGTTACAAATAAAGAAATAAATGAAACTCCGATTGTTCATGAAGACATATTAAAAGATGTCGACCAAACGGTACCCGCATTTAAACAAATGGTAGAAGAATATATAAATAAAACAAGAACAGGAACTCGTCACCCAAAAACGACACCTGGACTTGACAATTAAAATATTCAAAACCAATAATGAGTGGAAATATTGCACAACCAGAAATAAGCGCAGCATCAGGACTTGTTTGTCCATCATTGTATTCAAACATAATGATGTTAAGATTCATAGATCCTAACAAATTATGTATAGTAAAAGGTCCAAACACTGTTGCGTGCATTTGCTTAAAGAATTTTTTCGTACCTGTTGATTGTTATAATGATACGATTGCAGTTTTACAGCCAGGCGAAATAAGAAGAGTTGATTCTGGCATGGTTACAGATTATGGAATAAGAAGAGAAATTTATCAATATGATGTATCTTCTTATTTTATCGGAACACCGACAATAAGCACGAACTGTTCATTATCAGTTTCATGTATTTCTCTTGGCATAAGTGAAACAGTTTCTTTTGTTTCTGGCACTACGTTTGCAAATTTAATAACAAACATTAAAGCTGCTATAAATGCAAATGCAAATATAAAAACACAAATTGAAATTTATAACATTGTTGAAAGTTCACAAACGTTTCAAATACGTGCAGTGACGCCTGGCATAGCATTTACATATTCATTATCAATTGATGCTAGCATAATAACAAATGTATTGACGCAAACTCCTATACGTTATCCAAACGGTAGATTCCGATTTGTGTTAGTTGAACCTTTATATGTTGAAAACGTAAACCCTCCATTAGCATCAAACGATAAACATATTAAATATGCGTATGACGATGATTATCAAACAAATGGCGCAAATGCCACTTTCCGAAATTTAAGTAAACTTTATTTGAATACAGCAGACGATGATGTAAACGAAACAGATATGAATTTAATTGAAACTGTTTGGATTAAAAATACGCACTCAAAAGCTTTACAGGTACAGATTCTTGTTGCTTCGTAAATGAATATATATTAAAATAATAAAGTTCAATGAGCAACATAATAACACAATTTTCTAGAAGAATTTCAAAATACTGGACAGATAAATCTGAATCTCCAGTTGTAGCAGTTCCTGGAACAAATCATGTTGACGATGCAAGTACATGGACAAATCAAACAATCTATCAAGGTGAGATTGGAATAAATCTGTACACTGGACAATTGTACACATCAGATTCAAAACAAATAATTGCATTAAATACAGAAAATGCAATTATAAATGGAATGCAAGTTGTTTCAATCGAAGGAGCGGGCGGCGACGCCGACCCTTTATACATTAGAATAACAAATGGCTATGTAAGAATTAATGGCGTAACATATCGTCACAAAGCAGTAGTTCAAGCAGATAATGCACCAGGCGATATAACAGTATTACCAACATCATCGTATGGTCGATATGATTTAATATATGCATCTAGTGGTTATCCAAACAGAGCAGAAATATCAGACACTGCTTTTTACAAAGCAAAAATAACTGTCGTGAATGGTTCGACAAATTTAACGGATCTTTTCAATGTATCATACGTTGAAACTCAATTAAACAATGCAGGATTGTTTGCAGATGAATCTGTACTTTTAGGTATAGTATATGTACCTGCCAATTACAGTTCAGCGTCAGGATTCAATCATTTACGTCCTTGGAGTTGGGGTGTTTCAGCAGAAGGAACGTCTGAAAATTATTTGAATTATAAAACAGGACAATCAATAAATGCGCCAGCAATAACGCCTGGCACTTTATTAAGTAATGTAATTACAAGTATAACAACTCACCACGATGCAGGAGCAGATTTAAGAAAACGTTATACTTATTTAGCAGGTCAAATATTATCTTATGATAATGGAAACATAACAGCACCAGATAAAAAATTGTACAAAGTACTTCGAACACATTTTTGTACAAGTTTAAGCGCGTCAATCAGCAACAATGATATAGCAGCAATAAGTGGAACAATAGGTTCGCCAGGCAGCGGAACTGCAAATCACTCGGAGTTATTTGAATTGGGATTCAACGAATCTGGTCATACTGGATTTCAAAGAAAAACAATAAATGCAGCACGTAATCCAAACGCTGGTGATAGTAGTATCCCGCCATCTGTATCGTACGAAACAGCAGAAATAGGTACATTGTGGGTAAATACAATAACATATAAAACATACATATGCGTAATTGATACACCAAACGCTGCAGTGTGGGCAACTGCGTTTGCGTCGATTCAAGATACAGCTAGCGATAAAAAAATGGATTGTCTTGTTACAACAGCAGACGGTTCATTAGCAACAACGCTTGGTATATCAACAACGCCCGTAAATAATTCATATGTCAAAGTTGAAATAAACGGGGTTGGAATTGATGTAGGCGATAATACCAAACTCAATTGTTCTTGTTATTTTAGTGGAGATTCCGGAGTAACGCCAAGAGCAATTATTGATATACAAGTTGGTGATAAAGTTTATTGGAACGGAAGTATTGCAGGCTATCAATTAGCAACAGATGATGAAATATCATTATATTATTTAATGTCAACAGATGGAATCAATGATACTATTGATTTTATAACAGGCGGAGGCGCATAAAAAATTTAATCTGATGATGTTAACAGCATCTGTGCTACTACAAATCTACACTTAAATCAAAATGCGGACGCATATGTATGCAAAGACGTTGACAAAATATGAGTTATTGATAGATTATATAAGTACACAAACAACAACGTGTGTAAGACTTACGCAAGTTATTTCTTGCTAAACATTTATTTTTACAACACAATTATTGAATATATAAATAAAATAAAAGAACAATGATAAGTGGTAAACAAATAAAGAATGCATCAGTAACGATAGCAAAGTTACTTGTCGATTCTGACCTTTCAATGAACGGACATGCTATCAGCAATGTAAGTATTCCACAAACCGATAATGACGTTGCAACAAAAATATATGTTGATACAAAAACAAATGTTGCTTCTACGAAAGAACCTGTCGATGTTGCAACTACTACTGTTACCGAATTGCAAAATACAAACAATTCGCCATACACATATAACGCGGAAACAGCAGGCGAAGGAACAGATTATTGGGGTAACATAATCAATCCAAAATCAATAGATGGCGTATCAATAACAGACGGCTTTAGAATTTTAATCAAAAATGCATCAGACGCAAAAGGCAATGGTATTTGGACGTATAATGTAACAAACAACAAATTTTATAGAGCATCTGACTGCGATAACGTATTGCCTAGCAGCAATGAAGTTCGATTAGGAATGACATGTTTTGTAAATAAAGGAAATGTAAATAAAGGCGCTGGTTATATTTTATCTGCTGCAGGCGGTTCACCAATCGCGGCAAATGGAATATACAATTTAGGAACTGATACATTAACATTTAATCAATTTAACGGCATTGGTATTCTGCTTGCAGGAAACGGAATTTCAAAAATAGGAAACACAATAAGTGTATTGTATGACGATACAACAATTGGATGGAATAGTACTGCATTGTACGTAAAGAATAGTGGTATCACGGCAACGCAATTATCGAATAATGCGGTTACCAATGGAAAAATATACAGCGGTGCTGTAACATATGACAAATTAAATGCGGCAGTGGTATACGCAGCAGGCGCGATTTCATTGTACGCTGGGACACCAGGCAATGGGCTAGCAGTAAATGTGGACGGTACAACAATTGCAATAGTTGGCAATAATTTGGTTGCGGTTAATGATCATGAGCATACAAACATTTCAACTTTAGATTTATTCAGCGACAATGGCACAATTCTATCATGGAATGGTGAACCTGTTGCTGTTGACACAGAATTTATTGAAAATATTGCAGATAATGCAACAACAAGTATATCAGTATGCGATATAACTCAAATACGCGCTGTTCATATAACATATACATTAGAAAGAAACGGTTTTTTTGCAACAGGAAACATAAAAATGCTACACGATGGCGCAAATCCTGGTTTAGAAACAGAATACATAACATTGCCAACAAATTCAAATCTTGGAATTAATTTCAACGCATCAATAAGTGGAAACAATTTAATGTTAGACGTAATTGCAGATGCTACTGGGTTTACAGGAATTTTGAAATACAAAGCAAACAGCATAACAATTTAATATCATAATGGAGTTAATTAAACGAATAGAATATTCAGCACAAATTGATGGCACATTAAAATTGTTACAGAATACTAGCGATGCTGGTGTTGGTGGAATGATTAGATGGAACGGTGTTGATTTACAAGGTTTTGTAAATGGCGCATGGGTATCTTTGACAGGCGATATTTCAGCAATCGAACATAATGCACTAGGTTCAAAACAAGGAGGAGGTTTAGATGATGACTTTTATCACCTTTCTTTATTTCAATACAATAACTTAATAGGTATAAGCAATAACGCATATACGCAATTGGCTAAAATTCAAAATACTGTCATAGAAGCGTATCAATGGGGTTTACTTGGAAGTTTGGACCAAGATGTTAAGTCTGGTTCTGCACCAGAATTCTCTAACATAAATTTATCATCTTTAACTGATGGACCTTTATCTGTAAGCGGCGGATTCTTGAGCACGACGAATAAAATAGATTTGGATTCGCAAGTTTCTGGAATATTGCCGATAGCAAATGGTGGAACAAATTCAAATGCGGTTTTAGCAAATGGATTTGTAATGATAAGCGAAAATGGCACAATTATTGAATCCACTGTTTCTGTAAATATTTTAAATTTATTAGACGGAATCACAGGAATAACGATAGGCGTAGGCAGTCCAGATATAAATAACGATAAATTAGTTACACAAGGATATGTAGATAAGCAAATTGCAAGTATTCCGAAATTAACAGCAGAAAACGGATTAACAATTTCAAATGAAGTTATTAAATTCGGTGGAGCAATTACAGAAGATACTTATGTATTTGGTGCAGGACATACATTGAGTTTTGGTAACCCAATGAGTTCATTCAGTAATATCAGCGCGAATGCTGACGCTTACTGGCTAGTTGCAAATAATTCGTTTGAAATATCAAGCGGATCATTATCATTTACTGGTATGATCTACAATAATGATTTTAGCGCAAACTTTGTTAACCGTTCAATTCCCGATGTTGAATGGGTAAATAATAAAGTTTCAAATGTTATATCTAATTTGTTATTACCTATAGCAAATGGCGGAACAAACTCGTCAACTGCTTTAGTTAATGGACGCGTTATGATAAGTTCATTTGGAAAAATTGTCGAATCGTCAACAATTACAACAACAAATTTAGCTGTTCTTTCAGGTATTACAAGTGTCGTAACAGGAACAAGTAATAATAATAAGTTTCCTACACAAGGTTATGTTGATAGCGCAATAAGTGGTTTATCTGGAAGTTATCTTCCATTAACAGGTGGCACAGTTACAGGCACAACACAATTTAATGAACAATTACTTATTGGCGGATATTCATATTTAGGTGCAAACCAAGTATTCACATTAAATGGAAATGCATCTACGTATTATCGAAATACATACATGGCAGCCACGCCTTTCGGGTCATTACCGTTTGGACCTGCAATAGATGGACAAGTTGCTGGTATGGTATCAGGTGTTGGACATGCTATAGGCGGAATGCAACTAGCAGGTTTTACAAATTCGACAGGTGGCGCGTACGCACCAGTATCAATTACAAGTTACCAAGGTGCAACTGCGCCTAGTGGTGCAGGATTCTCATTAAACGCATGTAAATCTGATGGAAGTACTGGGCGTACATATCTTGCAGATACAGAAAAAATAGCTTCATTCTTAACTGAAAACAATGAAAAGGTTTATATACAAGGCGATGGAAAAATAGTATATAATAATGATTTAGCATTTATAAACGATTTAGAAGTTGTAAACAAAAAATATGTCGATAATAAAATAAACGCGTATACATGGCAGAATAATAGTAATCCTGATTTAACAGTAAAAGGAACCATTTTACAAGGAGGCTTCTTTACTGCTGAAGTTATTTTTAGAATGAAAGCCAGCACATCAACAGATACAATCAATATCTTCACAGGATTAACTGAAGGATACGTTGATTTTGATGGCTTCAGTCAAATTTTATTAACTGATAGAGTAATACCAACAACAAATACAAAATTCACGATAAGTCAATTTGGCGCTAGAAATAGTGCGTACGTTAGTTCTGATCGTTCATACGGTAATCTAGCAGGTGACGGATATAGATATGTCATAACATCTGAATTTGGCGGAACATATCAATCAGGAACAAATTCAATTCCAAAAATATCTGATGGCTTAACTTTCGCAGTTAGTCATGACGCAACTTTTGACCCTGCAACAACATATGTTTCTGTTACATTAACTGGAACTATAAGAGGAAAGGTTTATGCATAAAATAATTCAGACATATAATACTTTTGAAGGAGAAAGATTAAATGCAGGATTTTCTACTATTCGTAGTATGAAACAATATTTGCAAAAATCTTACAGTGTTCATTCAAAAATAGCAGATTATAAAATGTATACTGATGTTGCTGGCTATGAAGTTATAAAAGATATTATTGATAAGAATAATGTTGAAATAATTAATTTTCCAATTATAGATGATAGATTAATTTACATTGGAAAATTTCAAGTACAAGAATTTCAAAAAGAACCATACATACATATTGATATTGATGCAACTTTATATGAAATGCCAAAAACAGATGCTGATATAATTACAGAAAAATTAAGATCTTGTAGTTTCAACAAAGAAGTTATGCAATTAGGTATTTCGATTGATAACATAGGAAATATTATATGCAGTGGGCTTTTGGGATTTAATGATATTACATTTAAAGATATTTATATTAATGAAGTATTTGAAAAAATAAAATTGCTTAAAAGTATACACGATATAACATTTGCATTGTGTTATACATTAGAAGAAGTATTATTGAAAAGACTTTGCATAGATCATAATAAAACTATTTATGAATTGCAAAATTATAATCATTTACAAGGAAGATTCAAATAATTAAAAAAATAAATAATAATGTCAAATTCATCAATGTCTGGTTTATCTTCATTGGTAAGTGGTAATACACGCTGAACATTAGCAATGACAAATAATGTTATTGATTTTTCAAGCAAATTCAATCAATTCACAAAAAACATTATCATCTACAACTTTTACAGCAATTTATAAGGAAAATGTTAGTAAATTATTAACACTGACAGGTTCTGTTGCACCGATATTCCCTGCAACCTTTCATTTAATACCAGGACAATTCACATATGATGGTGCAAAGAAAAATGTTTACGTTTTACTTTGTACAAAGGAAACAACAACTGCTGAAGTAACATATCAATTAATAAATCAGTATTAAATGGAATTCATTCATCTGTTAGGATATAAACCGCAAGTAGTACAATCGCCATCTGTTTTAGGTTATGGAAGATTGTACAATTGGTATGCAGTAAATACAGGCAAGCTTGCTCCTACAGGTTGGCACGTGCCAACCGATACAGAGTTCTGGACACTTATCACGTATCTTGGCGGTTCAGGAGTTGCTGGTGGACCATTAAAAGAAACTGGAACAACACATTGGGATTCGCCAAATACTGGTGCAACAAATACAACAGGTTTCACGGGTAAGCCTGCAGGTACACGTTTTACAGATGGCACATTTCAAACACATCCAAATACCGGTGCAGAGTATTGGTCGTCAACAATTGCAAATGTTAATTCTGCTTTTGAACATTTATTAAATTATACAGGTCCGACTTTTTATAGTTCAAATCCATTTTACGCATCAGGGTTAAGCATTCGTTGCATACGAGATAACGATAATTCAAATACAACAGTAACAGATGGAGATGGAAATTTTTATACTTCAGTTACAATTGGCACACAAACGTGGCTTGCTCAAAATCTTGCAACATCAAAATACAATGATGGTACATCAATACCTAATGTTACAGATAATACCGCATGGTCTGCTTTATTAACTGGTGCATATTGTAATTACTTAAACGACATCAATTACGTTTTTTAAAATTCATTCGATTTATTAAGTTGAAGTTATCCATGTATTCAAACGAATATATAATAAAATAATAGTATAGAACATGGAGTTAGTTAAACGGATAGAATATTCAATACAAGTAGATGGCACTATAAAAATGTTGCCAAATACGTCCGACACTGCTGTTGCAGGTATGATCCGATGGACTGGTACAGATTTTGAAGGATTTATAGGTGCTCAATGGCTATCATTAACAAACGGAATACCAACGCTTGCACATAATACATTAATATCGAAACAAGGTGGTGCTGTTAATGAATTTTATCATTTATCACTTGCACAATATAATAATGTTATAAGTTTAACAACTGGCATATATTTGCAATTAGCAAACATTGGGTCAACATCAATATCTTCTACAAAGTGGGGATATTTAGGAAACATGAATCAAAATGTTTCGACATCATCAATACCTACATTTAATAACATTGTACTTACATCATTAGGAAATGGCTTATTGCAAAATGTAAGCGGAACTATTTCAGCAACAAATCAAATAGGAACAACAGGTTCACGAATTGCTAAAGGCTGGTTTACTGATATAGAAATCACAAATATGCCAACAGTTGGTGGCGTTAGTATCAATAATAACAATGTTCTTAGTCTTACTTCTAATGAGGTAACACAATTATCGAATATTGATACAAATGTAATAACTAATGCCCAATGGGGTTACGTTAGCAACCTTAATCAAAATCTTGGAACAACAAATTCACCATCATTTGTTGGATTAACGTTATCAGGAATCAATGACGGTTTATTAAGAATTGATAGCGGAGTTGTTTCGAGTGGTTCGTCTGTTGATTTAACTGCTGATGTATTTAACATACTACCAATTGCAAACGGCGGTACAAATGCTTCAGCACCATTAAATAATGGTCGAGTTATGATTAGCGCATTAGATTCAATTGTCGAATCTGATACTATCTCAACAACAAATCTAAATGTATTATCAGGTGTTACTGATATAGCAACAGGTGCTGCTGATAACGATCATATAACAACAAAAGGATATGTTGATGATGCACTTGCATCAGTTGCTGATAAAACATATGTGCATAATCAAATTGTTGCTTCAGCAACTTGGACAATTAATCACAATCTTGGAAAATACGCTGTAGTCACAATTGTTGATTCAGCAAGCACAGAAGTTTATGGCGATAAAGAATATCAAGATATGAATACAGTTGTTATGACATTCACTGCTGCTTTCAGTGGTAAAGCGTACGTGAATTAAGAATATATAAATAAATAAAATAATTATAGAAAATGAAACTATTAAGTAATTTAGACTTGACGAAAAATCAAATACTAAATGTTGCATTGCAAAATTTAGGAACACCTCCTGGATCACCAGTTGCGGGTCAAGTATATTATAATACGTCAGACCAATTAGTCTATTATTACGACGGAACTGCTGCTGCTTGGAAAAGTATGGCAGGCGATATAACTGCAGTTACTGCAGGAAACGGTTTAACTGGCGGTGGCACAACAGGTGCAATATCATTAGCAGTAAATCTTGATGGCGCAACATTATCTGTAAGTGCATCAGGCGTTAAAATTGCAACAGGCGGTGTTAGCAATAATGAATTAGCTTCTAATTCTGTTACGACTATTAAAATTACAGATAAGAACGTAACGTTTGCAAAAATTCAAGATGTTGCAACAATGACTGTTATCGGTCGTGTTGTTGCTGGCACTGGTGTTACATCAGCTGTAGGCGTTGTATCGGATTTAGCAAATGCATCAACAACAACATTAGCAACATCAACTGCAATAAAATCGTATATTGATACTACTGTTGTTGCGTTAGGAAATCTTGAAGGATCATTTGACGCATCAGGGTCAACGTTCCCTGTAGTTGGAGCTGCCCCAGGAACTCAAAAAGGCGATTATTGGTATGTAACAGTTGCAGGTAACGTAGGCGGACAAATGACATTAAACGTTGGTGATGTTATTATTGCAAATAAAGATGACGCAGGACCAACTACTGCTGCTGACTGGATTGCATTAGAAAGTAACAGACAACAAGCAACTACAACTATACTTGGTATGGTTTATCTTGCAACAAACGCAGAAGCACAAACTGGAACTGATACAAATAAAGCAATTACACCTGCATCTTTAGCTTCTGTTACATCAACAGAAACACGTGCCGGTTTAATCGAAATTGCAACGCAAGCAGAAGTAACAACAGGAACTGATGATGCTCGTGCAATCACACCATTAAAGTTAACAACTCACTTAACGAATCTTGTAGGCAGATATGCTGCAAACATTGTTCAAGGTTCACCTTTATTAACATCAATTCCAATTACGCATAACTTAAATACACTTGACGTTATTGTTGAATTACGAGAAATTTCAACAGGTGAAATCGTATATGCTGATTACGTCGTGACTGGTGTCAATACAGTAACTGTAACATTTGCAGTCGCACCTGCGTCAAACGTGTATCGTATCGTTATCAAA
>JALOBO010000057.1 GCA_023228225.1 Clostridia bacterium | reverse complement strand
CCTTCAGGGTAATTATGAAGTATTAGATCGTTTTCTATCTGTTCACTCATCTCAGCGTCTACAACAATTACTCTATCAGCATATGCCATCATTATTTTTTCAGCAATAGACTCTACTTTTTCTGCAAGTTTAGTTAAAAGGCTGCTTTTAAACAGTCTTTTAACCTTCTCACCTATCAACCTGGGGTAGTATTCATGTCTGTCATAAACCAACTTAGACCCCCACAAGAACTTATGAATACAACCAATAAACAATGAGCTTGGTTCATGACAATGAATTACATCTGCACTATAGCACAGACTACTTGCAAGAGCCATAACACAGTTGGGTATATGATCTTTCATAGATATTTTCCCATCAAAGCCCCTTATTAACACGCAGTTATTATCCACATCACTACAATTGCAAGATTTATCTATTGCTATAACTGTTACATTATGCTCTTTTGATAAAGAAACAGCCTCTTTATAATAAATTCTATGGTCATGCACACCGTGCACGGTAGATAACATTAACACTCTCATAATTTAGCCTCCAGATCATCTAATCTTTTATTCAACCTCTCAAACTCCGTTTTTATTGGGCTGTTATGTTTCCATGCCTGCCTATTTGAGTATTGAGACAGTGAAGGATATATTATAGAATAGTAAGCAGTCCACCATGCAAGTGCACAACATACAACTATACACATTCCAAGGTAAAAGGGAATGATCCCTCTTAAAAACCTATCATAGAGCAACGTCCAAACACCAATAAAATTAAAAATATTAACGATAAACATAGACTGTGTTATCACCTGGATAACTCCACCTATTTGTCCTTTATCAATATGAATTTGTTTTATCATCTTACATACCACCTAGTAACCTTATTATATATGTTCTCAATAGTATTTAAAACTTCCTGAAAAAGCGTATTCTGAAAACGTATATATGGATACAAGTAATAGTATAGTTTGGAGATGAAAACAAATGGTAGGAGAAACAACAGCTAGAAAGAATCCTCAGAGCATGAGAGAACTCGAAGAAGAGTTTCACAAGAGACTGCTGGAAGCAAAACAGAAGAAAGTAGATCTTGGAAAACAAATGCTTGAACTTGAAAAAATGTACTCTGCTGCTGAGGCAGAAGAAGACACCTGGGATACAGCACTTTACGCACTTCAAAATGTTGGTGTGTTCTCTGGACCTAAAAGCAGAAGAAGAAATGGTAAGAGTAATGAAGAAGAGGAAGGAGAGGATTAAGCCTCTCTTTTACTTTCTTGTTTTAACTTTCCTATTTGCTGCCTCAAATGCAATTTCTCTTTCTGCAATATCTTCCGCAGGAGGAATGTATACATATCTCTTTGCTGCATGGCTATATGAATAATACTCTAATCCTGTTCTTGTTTCAGTTTCCATTTATACCACCTAACTTTAAACTGTTACTTTTATCAATGAGTTGTCAAACATTGCTGGAGCCCTGTGTAATTCTTTGTGGCATTTGTCACAAACTGGCAGAATGTTTGTAATATCATTATCGTGAAAGATTGCTATTGGTTTTACATGGTGAAAAGTGATCTGTGTTTCATCTCTTGACTGCCCACAAACAGCACAGCAGTCTCCATGAACAGCAGAAATTAAATTTTTGTGTGCATTAAAACCATGTAGAGCCCCCCTTGGGCGGTGGCCATTAGGACCTTTGCATCCCTGTGAAGACCTACCCATTGGGAGGATGTCGCCTGCTGGACGGTTATTAATGTAATTTATGTAGTGCATATGCAACTTATCTTTACTCTTTGAAGCGTTCCAATTTTTCAAAAAAGCTTTTGACTCTTGCCAGGTTATTTGTTGTGTCGTTTCTTAATCCCCCTTAATTCCTATACAAAGTAATTCTTTTCAATGTATATAAATCTTCGGAGGTAGAAAGAAAAGGCGTGTTTCCACGCCTATTAAATATTACAAATTACAGATCTCACCATCTGCGTAACACTCACAAGCCTCATAATACTCATTTCTCTTTTCTTCTTCTGTCATAAGTGCCACCACAAAATCTTTTACTTTGTCCTCGTTTTCATCCCACCCTATAAGTTCCTGTAAATCCCAGTTTGAAAGATCAGACCAACTAAATTCTTCACCCTCAAAATACTTAGATATAGCACTTTCAGTAGTTATCTCCTGTATGTAACTCTTTACTTTACTAACTCTCTCAGCTTCAAAAATATCTAGTATATCAAATGCATCTAAACCTCGTATAACATTTGCTACTGAACATGCTTCACAGTCATAACCAACTTCTACATCTATAATAGCTGAGTCCAAAGATTCATAACACATGCACATAACAACTTTTCCACAGTCACAACAAATAAATCTGTGCCTGAATACATTTTTATTCGTATCCCAATAAATTTTTTCATCTTCTATGTCAGTAAGTTCCCCATCCTCGCTATAAAACTCTTTAATTTTCTGTAGCATGTTTTCACCCCTATAATTAAACGTTTATTACCTCAAGCACTTTCTTACATGTTCATATTTTTAACCTGCTCATAGAATATTTTAATAGGAGCGTCACTTGAAGCCACTGCATTATTATACTCACTAAGCACTTTACTTTCAAACAGTTCAGTACCTTTGAATATCTCTTCTACAGTAAAAAACCTATCTTCCACCTGAAGCACAGGAGCGTTATTCGTGAATACCTGGTTAAACCTGAGCTCTGCAAGATTTTCTGCTTCCTGCATATCAAGAGATTCAAATGCAATACCCTTAGCTTTGAAAAACTTTTTAAGTTTCTGACATTTTGGACAAACTTCTGTAGAATATACATTTACTATCATTTAATTTTCCTCCACAGCGTTAATAGCTTCTTCTAGTTTATCAAACACATAGTCGGTATCTGGCTCAAATTCTAAATAAGTTTTTAAAGCAACTATAAGATTTTCCCATGCAGTATTTTTGCTTTCGTTTATCATTTCAAACACCTCTTAAATATATGGAGCTTCTACAAATATTCTATCTGTACAGATTATCAACAGTGGGTATTCATCTAAATACATATAACCTGTGATAGTATACAAACTTGTTATGAGTTCTGCGTACTCATTCCATACATAGTAGCTAGTTTTTATCTTCTCAGGTAGTGTGTGAAGTGTCTCAAGTCTATCAAGCCAGGCAGATCCTTTAAAAGCCTTCTTAAACTCTTCAAAAGACTTAAACTCATAGAAAGAGTTATTATAGTTCTTTTTGCACTTTACACCTTTATACTCAAAATCGAGAGTAGGAAGACAGTATTCAACATCATTCTGTATACTCTTTCTAACGTGCTCCTCTGCAACCTGGCAACCTTTGCAATTCTCACGCCAGCAGTCACTTCCTGTTATATCACATATTATGGATGCCGTTTGATACCTGTCTGTATAAATGTTTTCCAGTGCACCTTCAGGACCTTCAAGCTGGTTCTTTACCATATTTTTGAATAACTGATTATTTTCAACTTCTGAAATTTCCATGTTTACACCTCTTACTCATTATATCCACACATAATCAATAATCCAATATCTCTATCAACATTACCGCTTGAAACAATTTCTGCAATCATAATACCATTAACAGACATGCAGGTAAATCCTGCAGTCGTTTCAAATTGCAATAGATCACCATAAGGACTTACCTGCTGTATCATCTTAATCATACTCCCCAAAGACATTTTCATCAATCATTACATGTATTTTTTCTTCAGTTGGTTCACCACTCTTTAACAGACTCAATACGTTTCTTACAGGTGTATATTCATTTTCTCCAACTATTCTAAATATTAACACAGAATATGCAAAGTTATCTTTCGATACATCCCAAGTGCAATTCCTATATGTTTTCTCTCCTATCTGATCCATCTTAACCCACCCTGAAAACTTCTTCTTTAATCCTGCTTGCTTCTTCAGTATTCCCATTCACAATCTGCTCATAATACCCTGTGAGTGACAGGCTAAAAATTTTCTCGTCCATCATTGTCATTTTAAACACCTACAATCTCTTTTACATCGAAAAGGAAATCTGCACCAAAAGCACTCATTTTTGCTTCTTTCATATCATCAGGGAGCCACGAATTATCATCAGGATTCCCTTCTTCATCCATCATTTTATTACTTACTCTTCTACTTCTCCCCACCCTGCATCAGTTTCTTCACATAGCCACTCAAAAAACTCTGTATTAATTTCCTCATCAGTCACACAATCATCAAACTCGCTAACTTTACGCTGCCTTCCTGTTTGATTATAGCACACAAACTCTACGTTCTTTGACACTGTTTACCACCGTCTTAATTTCTATACTTTATCTACAACTTAATACTATTTAACAGTTATGCTATACAAAATAATTTAATCCGTTTGCCACACCTCACACAATAAGCGCAAGTGCCTTTATAGTTTCTAAAAACATCAATCCGCTTGCTAAAACGTGTAAGTGTAAATTCAGTACATCCACAATCACATGCAATAGGTTTATGTGCCGCCTTCACACAATCGCCTCAATAAACCAACTTCGGAAATACTCTTTATGTTTCCTATAAAACACTGTCCATTCCGGTTCTGTGATTATAGTGTTTGTTGTTTTCTTATCATTTCGATTAACCCTTCCGTACTGCTGCATTACCTCATTAGCAGCTTCTATATATTCCCATTCTTTACCCTGATACTTCCATTTTGCTCTAGTCAAATGGTCTGTAGGATTCTGCCGCTTAACATATGTAATTACATTATTTAGTATGTCTGATTCAGGTAAATCAATACCGCGTCCCATGTTAACAGCAATTAAGATCTGTGTTTTATTCTTAGACCTTTTAAACCTGTCTATTGCGTCACCTCTTAAGACTGCACCTTCAATATTTGCCATGGTACTTTCTCTTGACTGTACAATAGGCTTTACCTTGCCGTGACTTACTCTATATATTTCAGATCCTAGTCTTTCAGCAATTGAGTAAGAGGGCACATGCACAATAGTCTTGCCTGGCAGAAGAATATCTGAAGGTTCACTTAACATTTTTGCTAGTTTTGGTATTGTTTCATCTCTGTTTTTCATTGTTAAGGACCCTATAGGAATATGCCGGAAAGGTCTTACTTCCTTTGGAAATGGGCTTTTAACCTCAATAAACTCCCACCCTTCAAGCTTTTGAGGAGTTGCGCTCATTAGGACAACTACTCTATTCTCTGTGTCAAGTGCCTCATCAAGGAACCTTTCAATTGAAACAGGTTCAAATGGTGTTGTTTTGCCATTATCATCTGACACAATATACTTATTTCCTGCTTTTATATCGGTAAGTAACCTTTCTATTCTATCAATCTTATCAGTAAGTCCTCTTCTATGTCTTATGTTTTCAAGTGTTTTATCAAGACTTTCAAGCTCATAAGTGTAAGCTTCTTTCTTATCCTGCAGGCACATCTCGTAATCTGCAAAGTTATCAAAATGCCAGTAGTCATCTATTACTAACTTTCTGAACATTCTAATAAATGGCTCCATGTAATCACACTCATCCACAATAACTACTTCAGGTGAGTTTGTTACACCCATTTGCAGTAACGTAAAATTACTGTTACCTATCATATTTCTTTTGAAAGCTCCAAACGCTTGTTTATAATTGCAATACTTACAAGGGCAAGCCTCCGCGTCAGGTCTACTGCAATTGTCACATTCGCGTTCATCAAACATTTTTAATTTACTCTTTGAGTCCATTGCCTCTTTATAGCTCATACTGCAAATGCCTGCAGCACAGAAACCATTATCACAGGAAACTTTTTCACCTTTTATACTTCTCATTGCAGCACATTCATAATATTTCTTACCTGTGAGAGATAAAAGAGGAAACTTATTATCTGCCTCAAATTCTTTGTACTGATCCACAAGAGTATTGAGAGGTGACGTTATCAAAGTAGGCAACCCTTTTGAGGCTGCCAGGTTAGCAATACCTTTTGCAATACCAGACTTTCCTGCACCAGTGGGAGCACAAATAATAAATTTACGTTTCCCCTCAGACAGCTTTTGTTCAAACCACTCTAAAACCTCAGTCTGTTGAGGTCTTGGAGTATTTATTTTAGCTGTCTGTGGGAAGTAGTTTAAGATAGCCATTATCGCATCCCTGAAAAAAATTCCTCATACTTTTTATACTCAAGCTGCATTTTAATTAGTTCCTTCTCCTTTGTGGATAATTCACATCTAATTATACCCAACTCATCTATAATTCTAGGGTTTATAGGTCTGTTTTCAAGCTTTAGTATGTCTCGCTTAACTTCTGCAATCTCACGATGTTTCTTTCTTATATCTCTCTGTCTTATGAAGCTCATTTATACCACCACATTATTCTTTAGTTTCTGTAGGTCTAAGTGAAGCACCACAAAACGGACAGTAACCCACAATTAAACCTTTGTCTTTACATCCTGTATAAAATATTATAGTTTTTAATACGTAATGGTTTCCGCCTTCATCCTGTACTAATCCATATAAAGGAGTAAACCCATGTGAGTGGGAAAATTCAGGGTTTAATCTTTGTGATAGGTGTGGACCCAACACCAGGCAATCTTTTTCACTGTTCCACCCACAATTAAACTCTTCTAAAGTGTTATCAGGCAATTTCACTTATACCACCACCACTAAAATTTAATAATCACACGTCACAAAATCAAAGTCTTCTTCCTCATCTGCAACTTTCAGCATACAAGGCTCAGGAAGCTCCTTATATTGCTTGACCAGCCAAGCTACAGGAATCAACGTTACCAAGGCAAGGATTACAGGCAGGTTGCACAGGTATAATACTGTTTCAACTGCAATACCTACAAGCGTAACACCTATAATCACATTAGGAATATTTTCTCTAGTCAGTTTATCGTTTATCATACTCCACACTCCTTATACTCAACTAACTCAGCCAGCCTATCCAACTTAAAAGCCTTCCACCCTTCTACCCTTTCATCCTGGTTGAAAAGCAGCTTCATCTGCTCAAACAATATTTCACAATCTGCTATTTCTTCGCAGATATTGTCAGGCTTGCCTCTTTTGTACTTACAGAGTGCCTGAATAAGCTCAGAGCACTCTTCAATACACATGTTAATCTGGTGATCTTCACCCTCTGTGAGTAGTACCTTTTTATATAATCCTAATTTATCCATTGCTTATCCCTGCTTGCCTACACTACATGTATTAGTATACAGTACTCTCTTGTTAAAGAATTCAGACTTTTTCTCTCTGCATACGAAAACAACACCCTCAGAACATCTGAACGCTTTCTTACAATTTGCACAGTTACACATTTTATACCACCTCATTTTAACTTAACTTACATTCTTACCTATGATCTATAACTATATAAAGTTATTGATTAGGATTCAAACAGAATAAAAATTTTATTTTAGACTGTCATTCATAATGAAAGGGTCTAGGTTACTATAAATGATAAAAATGTTATCAGATATATTCAAAAGATGTTATTAAACATCTCTTTGGGTGTAACCCTACACCCTCTACTCCGTCCGCAAATGCTTTTGGAGTTGCTTTCCTGATTATGTTTAATGCACCGTTTACGTCTGCATTAATCAGAATTCCTTTCTCAGTTCTGAAGATTCCCCTTTTAATTCTTTTCCCTACGTATTTCTCTCTGTGCTCAATTGGTTCAAGATCAAGGAAACTGCACTTTGAAGTATGACTTTCTTCCTGAAGAATTACTTCAATGTTAAGCTCCTGAGCTTTGTACTGAATCATTTCTATGAGCTTTGCTAGTGGAAGCATTACAAATCTTTGGTTCTGCTTCTTTCCCATGTTAACTTCTTGCTTCCAGTTCTCATTTTTACCAATGATTATGGTTTTTACGTTGTTAGCTGCTGCATAGTCAACAATTCGTTTACTAAGCTTGTGGAAATAATCTTTAACCTTATTGTTACGCTTCCAATCTAGTTTTGTTTTCTTGCTACCTGTTCTAATTCCTTGCAAATCGTATTTACTTTGTAGATTAGCTTTAACTTTGTTGTAGTATTGATTCATGGCGTTTGCGGTATTGCCTTTTACAACAATTGGTTTTGCTCCAAAGTTGTTTGCAATAGTTACAATGTTACGAACTCCAAGATCAATCCCTAAAACTCTTCCAGAGTTGATTTCATTGTCTACAACCGTTTTGTTATAGACAATCTCACAGGTGTACTTATTTGCATTTGGAATTATGCGGACTTCTCTAAGATCAACGTCTACAAGTCTTGTTTTAAGTTCGAGATCTACAACCTTTGGGAACTTCAGGATTCCGTCTTTGATCTTGCACTGTTGATTAGTGAAAATCAAAATATGCTCTCCGTCTTTGTTTTTGTATTTCGGAGGCTTTGGCTTTCCTAGAAATTTCTCAGGTGTTTTTGCAAAGGCTTTAGAAGCCATAAAGAAGGCTTTCCAGCTCTTTTCTAATAGCTTTAAAACCTGCTGTGAGGTTTGCGCTGGTAGGGCTTTATAATCCTCTGTGTCTTTCACCATTGGATAAAGCTGCTTGTACCAGATTCCTTCGCCTTTCTGTCCAGTTTCCTTGTAGAGCTTATCATTTTCAAAAAACCTTTGCCTCATTAGGTAGTTTCCAGCATTGTAAAGATTTTTGGAAGCGTGAGCTAGAGCTGAAATAGTTTCAGATTTGAATTGTATTTGTTCGGTTCTAGTCACAAGTGCCATTTACTCCACCTCTATTTCTATGGATTTTGCGTTTTTCCGTTTGCTGTAGTGTTTCATGCTGTAGCAGTGCAACAAAGAAATTATTT
>JALOBO010000013.1 GCA_023228225.1 Clostridia bacterium | reverse complement strand
TGGATAAGAACCTGAGAATAGAGCTTGGCAAACAAGGGTTAAAATATGTTAAAAAGGTACATGATAATAAATGAGGTGGTAGTTTGAAAGTAAAGTATACACTTATGCTATTAATTTGGCTTGTTTGTATGTCTGTAGCAGGCTATGCTGCAACACAGAGCGTGCATGATGATTATTACAGGACAGGTACACTGAACTGGCAGAATACAGGTGTGTATAACAATAGGCACACGTCTTTATTTGTGAACATTAACCAGGCAAATGATAGTAGTAGTACATATGTATGGATTGGGAGAAACACAGAGATAGATGGATTACACACAGGTGATAACGTAAGTGTACAGCTTGCCTTCACTAATGGTAAATATATTGTAGTGGATATTAAGAAATTAGAGGGTGTGGCAAGTGAAGTATAGTGTCATAAAAACTTTAGTCAGAAAAAGGATTAAAAATATTACAGACATAGCGAAGTGCCTTAACAAAAGGCTCCCACTTCGTTTAGTGTTTTTGTGTGATGTGAATATTGATTCTATACCTAAGGGTACTTTCTTTGGGCACCCGTTCGGCATTTGCATAAACGCTAACACAGAGATAGGGCAAAACTGTGACATTAGGCATGGCGTAACATTAGGAAAGATAAATCCTAAAGGTAAGCCTGAAAAGATTACAATTGGAAATAATGTGTTCATTGGCTGCAATGCCTCAGTGCTTGGGAACGTGAAAATAGGTAATAACGTAGTTATTGGAGCTCATGTATTAGTCCTTAAGGATGTTCCTGACGGAATGAAAATTAAAGGACTGTGGAAATAGTTAAATACATTGACAGCGTTTAGTTATGTAGTAAGTAAGTTAATTGAAAGTAAACTACTTAATGGTGGTATAATATATGATGTGTAGAAAAGTAACAAAAGTAACAGACAAGACAGTGAAAATTATAGCACGTGGTGCAATTGCAAAACTCAGGTCATCTGGTATAGATGGTATGAAGGAATATGCGGATAAACTTGAAATGGATCTTAACGAGGATAATCTTGCAGGTGTTGCAACTATCCTGGCAGAAATTACACAAGTGCTTGATGCACAGAAAAAGAAAGGATCTTCTAAGAAGTTTAACACATAAATCATTTGTAGTGTGTTTGTATCAAACCATACTCTTTTTCTGACATTTCCGACATACAAACACACCACCCACTTAAAATAAATCGCTTAGAGAGGCTTAGAATGGCTCGTAATCCCACTGATAACGAAAATAAAGTGAAATATACACTTATGGATAAATTCTTTCTGCTGTATGGTACAGGAACAACAATTCATGCACTTTTCTTCCAGAATCCTAATAGTTTAGTTTATCTTGTGGAAGTCCTGAGCGCATTTTACATGATTTACCTTGCAATTAAGGATAAGAATGATTAAAAAAGTAATGGTTAGAAAATAATTATACATACACTCAACCTTTATAAAACTAGCATACATTTTAAATACTTTTAGCACCTATTACTATAGTAGGTGATAAAATGAAATCAGAACTAACAGTATTAGGACTGCTTTGCTTAATTTCTCCTGCTGCAGCAGAACTCACCACAACTGACATAAACACTGTTTGGATGCTCCTTGCAATGGGGATAGTGTTCTTTGTCATTGGTTTGTTCACCTGGGGATCTGGAGGAGTTACGGCATTATCAGTAGGAACAACATTAATACCTGCAATAATCAGCTTTAAAATTTCTAACCTGTTTCTTGACGGGACTCTAACAACCACAGAAAGATTTTTAAGCTCAACCAATGAAGTTATAGTATCAACAGAGGTAATACGGAATAGTGCGGTATCGCAGGTATTCCAGTTGATAGGTATCGTTATCAGTATAACCATTTTGTTACAGGTCTATCAATTCATAAAAGAAAGTAAAGTAGTGGAGGAAATATAAATGAAACAAAAGTTCGCAAACCCTCTGGATTGGGGCTTTCTAATTTCGCTTGGGTCCATAGTCACAGTTGCCGTGACTGACGTACTCTCACCAGGTGTAGAAATTTTAACTTATCTTGCAGCAGTTATCTATAGCATATGTTATTGCAAGCACACATACATAAAAGTTATAACAGAAAACCCTATATTTTTGTTGGATGTTGAGAAGGATCTAAAGGACGCAGCAGCTAAATTAAAAGGTGGTAAGAATGAGCTCAATGAGTAAAATAGTTTCTGTGCTGGCTTTAATGGCTGTGCTAATGGTAGGCATGAGTTATACATACGGTATACTCAGTGCGAATGATGAAAACATAAATGTAACAGGTACAGCATATGAGCAAGCATATGAAAGCAACACAGCAGTACAGAGCGCAACATCTAACTTGTTTACCCCTATAGCTGCCATACTAGGCATTATGATGTTAATCTTTGGTATTTCAGCATTAAAAAACAAGAGAAGATACTGAGAGTGCCGCGACTCTCAATTTTTTTTTTATTTCTGTTTGAAAAAAAAAATTATTCTTCTTCAAGAATCGCTTTGGATTTATGTGTGTTTTTGGGACTGCAAGAGCAAATTTAGGAGGAATGAAAATGAATAACTGCCGGATCTGTAAACATTCTGATAAATGCACGGATATACCTGAATCATGGATTGATGCATATTACGGGGAGTGTAAGAAATTTGAACCGGATACCGTGGCACTGCATAGTGCAGTTAGTGACGTGAATCTATGGCATACAGAGGATAATGAGTTTACGGCCCTGATTAGAAGTGCAGTGGATAAACTATGGAAAATGAAAAAGGAAGTGAAATAAATATGGCATTTCTAACTAAACTCTTTGTCCTGATTGATGCAATACCAGATATCACCAAATTATTGCATAAAGTGTATACGTCCTAAAAGACTATAAGCTTTTCGACAGTATTTCACTGCCTAAATACAAATTTTAAGCCTGTTAACCACTGTATAGAAAGTTTTAAATATAAAGAGTGCGTATATAGTAGTAGGGTATTATTACCTAAACAAATAACCAAATAAATAAACAAAACAGTAAAATAATATACACAAACAAAGGAGTTTTAAAATATGGTAACTGTAATAGAAGAGATTTCAGCTTTTTGTATGGGGCTTCTCACCATTCTCGTCATTTTATACCTTGGGCCAGGGCTTGGCGAAAGTATGTCTACCTCTCTGCCAATCAACGAGAGCGGCGACTTTGCCAGCGCAACCACTGGTGCTGACGTGTGGACCTCTGGTGTTGCAATTCTCGGAGCAGTCATTGTTATTGCTGCAGTTGCAATCGCTATCAGAGCCCTTAAAGGTCTGAAAGATTAAACAGAGGGAGTTTTCTTAATCCCTCTTCTCTCTTTTAAATAATTTTTTCATTCACTTAGGTGGTGTTTTAACAGGAGGAAATATGAGCAGCGATAGCTATCTAAACGAAGAACCAGAAGAAGAAGAAGATCAGTATCAAGATGATGATTTATGCGCAACTTCATTTGGGTTTGGTGCAAGTAATGTAGAGCGTCCAAGCTTCTCAGATGACAGCCTGAAATATGCCACAATGATGGGCGCGAGTCCTTACCTTGCAGACATAATGGGGCACATTAAGACAGCAGCAGTTACAGAAAGGTATAAGCGCGAGATGGTTTCCTGTGTCTACTCATTATTTGCACGGGAGCAGGTATTAGCCAACAACAGCGTCAGAAAATTAGGCATGTTTGGGCAGAATGATCCATTAAAGTATGTACTAATATTTGCACAGTTGAAACTTGAATTAACCAGATGTGCCGCAACTCAAGAAGATATGCTTAGTATGAATGTTAGCGCACTGGAGAAGAATGTAATGTCAGTGTTTGAAGCCTATGTCAGCAGATCAGTAGGCGAGAAAAGAGAACGTCTTATTAATGCTGAAATGGGAACTCGCAGTATCCAGGTGCAAGAAGTCACAAGACCATATGAAACAGAAACTAAAGCCAAAAAGAAAAGTTTTTGGTCATTCGGAGGGAAATAATGTCAGTACTTGCAGGCACTACGCCTATTATGATTATTCTTGTGGTAGTTGTTTTAGCTCTATTCGGGCTAAGTATGTATTTACTTAATCAAATGACAAAAATAAAGAAATTTGCATACCTAGTCAGTATAATGTCACAGTGTGGTAATAACCCCATGGGGCTGATTGTAGATAGGGCAGGAACTCTTATTCCATTTATATCTGAACCAGATGAGCGCAACAAAGGACTTATAAAAAACGAGTTCACTATCGTTAATCCTGATCTCGTAAAATCAAGCACAAAAAGAGCTTCCAGAATTAGAATGAAAAGAGGTCCTGAAGTTAATATTTACCCACTTCCGTATTATTTCCCAATGGATGTTCATGACGCAAGTGCTTTGTGCCAGCTTGCAAAGAAGATTAGGAATCATCCTGATTTCAGTTGGATAGGAAACGAGAGGAGAGTTCTTGAGCTATTGTTCAATTCCACAGAGACATTTGCAGCAGACTGCAGAATGTTAGTAAGCTCAAGTATTGCAATGAGAAATATAGTACCTGAAGATTTCTTTGTGGACCCTGATGAAGAGGAACTTGAGGAAGAGGAACTTGAGGAAGAGGAACTTGAGGAAGAGGAACTTGAGGAAGAAGAAACAGAGGAAGAACTTGAGGAAGAAGAGAAAAGGCAGGGGTTCTAATGAGACAGCAACAGAATGTAGACATTGAGAGAGTTTCACAGAGGCTTGCAGAGAAAATACTCGCATACAGAGAGGAAATTAAACTTATACCTATTCAGTCAGAGGCTCTTTGCCTCTCTGAAGCTGCAGACCTGTGCAGTATGGGATTAACTGGTAGCATGGTAAGTAACTTACTCACTCTTCAGGAGCAGGGGGATAAGCGAGATTTAGTAGATTTCCTTGATAAGCATATGAGCAAAATTATTGCTTTCTGTATGATTGTCGGGGTTATCGTGCTCGGAATTTACATATTGAGTACTCAGACAGGGGCGGTTTAAACATGACAATTCGTGGTAAAGTGTTTGGGATAGTTGGATTTATATACACTCTCATTGGTGCATATGTTGTATACACTGTAGAAACTGGAACTGTTCTAGATAATGGAACTCTTTCAGCTATTGCTGGCGCGTTAATAATTGTAACGGGCTGTTTAATAATAGAGCAGAGTAAAGAGGCTTAAACTATGGCTGATACGGTGATAGTAGGGAAAATAGACCAGGTTAACAGAGCTGCTGAGGTATATTTTTTTCTCAACCAGTTTGCAACTGACATGCAAATTCAAATCTCCTATAATCACCGTTTTGAACTGCGGGACACACTGCAGAACTTCAAGCGGTGTATGATAGAACTGTATTACATTGTCAGGTATAATAAAGCATTTAGCACAGACGTTAAATTAAAGCATGACTTAGAAATATGGATTGCAGATGATTGTGCACGTCCTATCTCACTAAGCTATTGCAGGCGGTCACTTAAGCTATTTGACAAGTTTACAGAAAAATTAGCTATGATTGGTGTGGTGGAAAGATGAGCGATAACGGAGCAGGATTACAAACACCGGCAGCAAAAGTGATGCCAAAAATCCAATATACTAACCTTCTCTTCAGTTCTTTCTTTAAATTCGTGGATGTCTGTGGCGGTTTAGACCAGAATCCACAATCTATCCAGAAAAGAATTGAAATATTGACAGTGGTACTTATCAACTTTATACCTTCACCTGTGGAACGCAAACGCCTTAAAGAAAGCAGGAAAGAGCGCATACATGCAATAAAAGCCAAAGGGCTTGACCTGGAAGATACTAACGATGAGATCTTAGAAATTAATACTGATATTGTAGGCGAAGTAATGGAGCTCTGTGATGATTTCCTTGCAATCATGGAAAGACAGAGTGTTATGGCTACAATTGACAGCGCAGAGCTTGACAAATTAGAAAAGAAATTCTACCCTAACGGATTACCAGATCCTAGCAAAGCACATTTTGAGGAGACAGATGATGAAGTCGCTTAAAAAGTTTAAACCAGAAGAGACTATTACACTTGCTGAGATTGTTGCAGATAAAATCTGCAGTGGGCATAACCAGCATATGATAATTTTCCTAGAGGGAAAAACAGGCGCGGGAAAGTCTAATGCAGCAAACAGGCTGTGTTATGACACTTCTCTTCTTTTTGCAGAGCGTATGGGTGGAAGACCTGAAGACTACTATAACGTGGACCATATTGCAGTAATGACCATGGAGGAAGTGTTCAGGGTAGCTAAGAACATGAAGAAGTTTGGAATCTATAACCTAGACGATATTGGCGCAGAGGGTATGACGGCTAGAAACTGGCAGAGTGACGTTAACGAAGTTATGACTAAGCTCCTGCAGACCTTCAGGACAAAGAATAACCTGCTTGTCATGTCCTCACCTTCAAGGGATTTTGTGGATAAGATTGCAAGGACTTTACTTCACTACAAAATTACTATGGTTAAGGCATGGTATGATAGAGGCATATCATTAGGCAAACTCTCAACTGTGCAGAAGATGTATCACAAAGACGGATCTAATAATATTTACCCGTTTGTCCGGCATAAGGGTGTAGTTTACAACTATACAGCGTTTAAGCTTGCGCCTGATCATATACGCAAGCCTTACGAGGCTAAGAGAGACAGGCTAGAGGAGGAAATGAACTCTAGATCTATGCAGGAAGCACAGGATAAAATGAACGGAACTAAAGACGAAATGAAAACAGTACAAAACGAAATTAAATCGAGTAAAAAGTTTGCACACGCCCAAGCTTATGTGGACTTCCTCTCACAGGGCTACAAGTCCTCAGAGGCAAACAATTTAGCTAGTGGGGTAAGTGGAGTTAAGCAAACAGTTAGAACAACACAGTATGATATTAAGAAATTTCAGATCAACGCACATGTACAATAAAGCCTAAAACGAAACCGAAGGATTTCGACTCGTCCCTTCATAGATAACTTATTGGGGCTAGGGAAATTTTGACTGTAACAGTGTTAACATTTCGTTTTGGTGTTTTGAAGGTATATTATACCTTATTTTTTCATTTTATTTTATTTTTAGAAATACCCCTTTCGTTTAAGTTCGTTAGAGCAAAATGTACTCTGAGGTGGAAGTGATGAGCAATAGAAAAGATAAAAGACATGGTGTGCCTCCAAGGCTAAGATTTGAAGTGTTTAAAAGAGATGGGTTTAAGTGTATGTATTGTGGAAAGGCATCACCAGAGGTTGTGTTAGAGGTTGACCATATCATTCCATACTCAAAAGGTGGATGTGATGATTTAGATAATATGATAACAGCCTGTAGGGAGTGTAATAACGGTAAGAGTGATATAGATATTATTCCAGTAAGTGACAGTGACCAACTTGTTAACCACACAACCACTATGGCAGAGAATACAAATGTATTTAATACTTTACCTGTAATCAAAAATAAGATTGCTTGTAAGTATGTTCACTCTAAAATATATGCTGAGAACATTAGAAATGGGCTTTCAGCCAAGGACTCAAACAATGCTGCCAAGCTAAAAACAGGGTTGAATCAAACTATAAGAACAACACAGAGGGATTTAAAGCAGTTATATGAGATAGGGTTATCAAAAGATTTTATAGCTGGTGAAGATGTAAATAAGGTAGTGCATAAAGAAAAGAAATTTAAACACGCTCAGATATACATAGACTTTCTCTCACAAGGCTATAGCTCTATGGAAGCTAATGAGCAGGCAAACATAGCAACTGGATTAGTACAAAGCCCACGCACCACTCAAAGAGATATAGAATGTTTAAAACTATCTAGATAGTCCTGTCGCTGGAATGTCGTATATAAAGAAAAAGAAAGAGAAGAAAATTATTTATTGAGTACAGATACTCTTACTTTTTTAGTTCTCTGGCACTCAACACAGTAAAATACATGAATAACATCAAAAACAGTCTTATACGCACCATCATGGCGCATATCTTTTCCGCACTTTTCACACTTCATGTAGAACAACCTCACTATAGCAGGTGAGAGTACATACTGTCTCTAACTGTTAGCTGTTCAGGTAAATAACCTAGGCTCAAAGCATCATAAGCTTCCATAGGGCTTATAGTGCCTCTGCTCACGGCATCTGCAAGGTGTATCCAGGGTGTTGCACCATCACCCATGTTCTTTTTTGCCATGTCCATACATTTAAAGTAAAGATCATCACTTAATAAATTATCTTGTGTTTTAGGAATAGTTTTCATTTATACCACCCACTTAACAAATTTACCACTTTGTTGCTGTAACCGGTACTAGTTTAAATTGAAATCTTCCTGTATACCCAGGAAAATTACGCGCGTGCTCTTGCTTAATACTCTTCTTAACATCTGCAATATGCTCTGGTGTCGGGTTAGGTCTTAAATTTCTAGCATATACTGTGTATACATCAGTTTTTTTGTACTTTATCCTACCTAACAGCATTTTTCGTTTTTTCCATTCATCGTAAGACTCCGCCATACTATCAACCTCCTATAGTATAGTAGGCTGTTAAACTATTTAAATATTTCTAAAACACACTAAAAGTTATTTAAACCTTTATACAAACAGGCTAAATCAATAAATTGGCTAAGTTTTTATAAGTGGGAAGCTAAAAAAGAAAAGAGCCAGGATTAACCTGACTCCACAACCATTACTTCTTATTTCTCATTATACCTCCTATATCCCACATTGCAATTGATAGGGATCTAATGCAGCACTCTTTTCTATTCTCGTCGTACAGCTCACATACTATATCGCATGGGTTGCAGGTAAAAGGGCAGGTAGTCTGCCTTGGGTTTCTTACTATGGTGGCTATCATAATCACCATAGCGTAAGTGGCAGGCATTGTTTAAAAAAGTATTGGTTGAGAAGGAGTTAAAAGAAAAAGAAAAAGTTTATACATCTGCTGGCTTACTGTGTGTTTAAACCCGCCAACATAACCAATCTGGAAACTTTTTATCTTTGTGAAAGTCTGCTATATGCTTCTTAACATCTACGTAGTTTGCAAATAGCCTTGAGCAGTAAGGGCAGTTTATATTTTTCTTATACATACTACCTCCATGTTATTCATAATCTGAATAGCTATTCATTGTTCTTTACTTCTTCCTTCCGCTTTTACTCTTTGCTCTCATAAAACCATGTGCAGTATAAAGAAAACCCTCTTCTGTAGCCTTGTCCGCAAACTCTACGAAAGCATCATCTAGCATCTGTTCCTGCTCTCTTATCTTAGCTTTACCATCATTTATTGCTTTCTCAGTGCGCTTAAAAGACGCATACCTTTCATTTACTTCTTTAATGTCCATTTAAACCACCTCAATTAATTTTCTATACAAGTTCTACACATTCAAAGTATATAAAATAATAAGAAACAATGATAGGTTTAAATATCTGAACTTATTCTTTTTCAATTTCTTTTATCCTGGCTTCCAATTTTGGAACTTTCTCAGCCTGTTCAATCGCAAAATCAATTGCATCAGCATGGGTTTTCAGTTGTTTCTCTGGATGCGCTTCTCTTGAGTCCACCAAGAACCGCTTAACTCTGAGAAGCTGCTCAGGTGTTCCCTGAGCTATATTTTTAAGTCCTTTTTTCATCATTTCACCACCGAATTTCTTTTCGTGTGTCTACTTCAATTACATCCTCGTCTGTGAGGTATACGTATTCTGACCCCGAATTTAAGGAGGCGGATTAACTTTTCTACAGAGTGCTGTGTTGTGTACACTCCTTTACTGTAAGCCATTTAAAATTCCCCCAGTGCTAGTTTTGTTCTCCCAGCATCTGAAAAACTTGTATTGTCTTCGGTATATTCCTCGGCTTCGTCCCATGAAGAAAACTCTTCTGGAAGTGTGACTTCTTGCCCGATTTTATACCAGTGATATTCCCCTCCGTGGCAGTTGTGCCCACATGAATATTCGTTCACTACAATTCCAGTTCTTTCTCCGGTTACTTTTATGTCCACGCCGAATCCTCGGCAACCGTGGTTGTTTGAGGGAGTTTCTGAGAGCATTACAATCTGTTCGTTGTTTTCGTTTGTCATGTTTGTTTCACCGTTCCTATTTTAGTAGTCAGGTCATCCCGCCTTACTACAATACACTATACACACTTATAGTATTTATAGTTTACTACAAATTTATAGTATTTATAGTATAGTGAACGTAAGAAGACAGTTAAACAATGATAGGTTTAAGTACCTATCACTGGCTAGATCTACCCCACAGCATACCACATACAAACCCTATGCAAAGAGTCTTTATAGACATTATAGGTAACAGGTGGGCGGGAAGTAGAGAAGTATACTCTGTGCCTTGTATAGATGTCACGTTAAGCTCACACATAGCCGTAAACGGTACTCCTGTTGCCTGTGTACCTAAATCAAGCGTGTGTTGTATCAAATAAGACGCTATGAGTAATGCAATTAAATACATAAAAAATATAGTAGGACCCCAATATTTCCACTCGAAAAAATTTTTTATTATCCCCATATTATCACCTAGTTAAATTCAACTACCGTTAAATCCAGCTATCCAGTCCTTGTTTGAATGTCTGTACTATAGGCTTAGTTTCTTCCGGCTGTCTAAGCTCTCTAGTACACTGCACTGCAGACTTATCAAATCTCCACCTGATAAAGTTAGGATACCTCATTTTCCCTGAAGGTAAAAGCTCGTGTGTCTGAACCTCAAGCGTCCTGGGGTTCTCTGCTGAAATTAGCTTACTTATTATCATAAGCTGATCTCTCAGGCTGTCAGTAAAACCACCTCCTACCTGTGCAACTTCTGTCTTCACTCCATTAATATATTGATAACATATTAAACTGCCTACCTTACCTTCATGCTTGCCTTTTCCTTCTTTGTATGCACCTTCCCAAAATACATCTTCTGTGCATTTGTACTTATACTTCAGCGCAGGTTCAAAGTAACTGTTTCTAAGATCCTTAACTACTATGCCTTCAAGTCCGTACTTGCCAGAGTTTACACGATTAAGAAGCTCCTGTTTATCTTCAGGTGTGCTACACTGGTTAATTAATATCATCCTATCAGAATCTCTTATAATATCCTTGTGCCATTCGAGTTCCTGCCTTCTCGCTTGAAAGGATAATTGTCTAAAGTCACCATTGAAATTCAAAGCATCAAATATCATAAATTGTGCAGGAAACGTTTTAGCATACATGTCAATATCTTTTTTCCGGTTGCACCTTGATTCTATACCTTTGAAAGATTCATTACCTTCTTTATCCAACACTACAATTTCTCCTAGAAGAGTAATATCCTTAACATCTGCAAGAAAGTCTAGTTTATTACAGAAAATCTTAACGCTTGGCAGTAGGTCAGGGAATGTATCAGTATATTCCTGCTGAGATCCGTCCTTAAGAACACCTCTGCCAAAAATCTTATATTCTCCTGTTTCAAGATCTGCATTAATTATACCTGCAGTTCCGTCATACTTTCTTTCAAAAACCTTGTTATCATCATTTACAAGTTCCTGAGCTTTTGCATTATCAATTACTTTAAGGTCTACAAAGGATTCTCTTGTTATCTGCATTATACCACCTATTTTCGTCTACAGCTTCCTACGAGCCACTGAGAGGCTCTAGGTTCAATTTGTTTTTTAATCTGGAGTGTTTATACCCCTGATTTTGTGATAATTTCAAATATTAACTAAAATTCACGTCAATAAAGTCATAACCATCAATTGTAATACAGTTTGAATGTTTTTTACCTGATTGTTTAGATTCTATCTTGTCCCAAAGTTCTTTAAAGGAAATTTCTTCTTCATACTCATCTGTAATTTTACCTGATTTAAATTTCTTCTTTACATCTTCAATTGATTTATATGTATTATAATATTGAAAGGTAAATTTCCAGCCAAATGAAGATTTGCCCAGGTGCTCATTTCCTATATAATAGTTTGTTCCCATGTTACCACCTAACCTTTCTTTATGTGTTCTACGCTTTAATTGTTTATAAAGTTATCTCTTTCTGGAATTGTAGCAAACCACAAAAGTGCAACAATTCCAATACAGTACAAACCTCTTAGAATAAATCCGGCTGTCAGATACCCTATACTGATCCCTAATACAATCCCTAGCATCAGAGCTCTCATATTTATGTTAGTCTGTATGTCTTCTTTTAATGCTTTATAGTGTTTGTTCAATTTCCCCACTCCCTGTTTAAACTTATTTCATCTAAATTTTATTTGTTTCTAAATTACCTTCTTATGTTTCTGCCTTGCCTGTTCAAATGCAATACCCTTTCTAAAAGCAATGCCTGTAGTGCATGTTTGGCAGTTGTTATAAATGCACTTTGTATTAAGGATTATGCATTTGTAATAGTTTCGCATTTCCTCTCTGTACTCTGTTTCTGTTATTTCTTCCATGGTATCAATCCATAAATTTATACTATCACCAATGAGTAAGCTGTAACTGTCATAAACGATACACAAGCAAAGAATGAAGCTGTTAATAGCTCAATATCACACCCTTTCATATTATCACCTAAACCTTAAGTTGTTTACATAACAGTCTTATTTGTGTAATCCCAGTACCCTGCTTCTTTCAACCGTCTAATAATCGTTGACCTCTTAACACCAAATAGCTTCTCCAGCTTCTCCCATGTAGGCTTATCAGGATCATTTGCAGGAAGTAACCTCATTTTTCTTACAAGTTTAATGTCAATTTCTTTTTTCTTAGGCCCAAATTTCACACCCCTTTCTTTAGCTGCAATTCTTCCTCTTTTAGTATTTTCTAAAATTTCTTCTCTCTCCATTTCAGCTATTTCTGCCATAAATGCCATAGTTGATTTACCAAATGGCTGTGCAGTGTCAAACCCATTCTCTACAAATTTTAGTGTCACACCTAAATCCTCAAGATCCATCTGAGCTTTAACCATATCTACCCGATTTCTACCAAAACGATTTACTCTACGACTGTAAATTCTTGAAAAGCCTCTCTGTTTTGCATCTTCCAACATTTCACTAAAAGACAACATGTATTTAGAAGTTTTTCCACTTATATACTCATCTATATACTCTTTTACAACTTTGTACCCCTCACGCTCGGCATCTCGCCTACACATTAATAGTGCCTCTTCAAGACTTGCATGAAGTTCTGTAAATTCCTTTAGGTGTTTTGTAGGTGATACCCTAGCATAAATTACACATCTTTTTTGATCTTCCATATTATCACTTATACCTCTTTATTTCTCTGTACACGATCTCTATCCTCCCATATGCCAACCCATTTATAGAGTGTGCTTGTGGGAATCTGCATGACTCTTGCTACCTGTGCAGTTTTTAACCCTGCGGATTTGTGTTTAAGGTACTCTTTTTTATCAGGTTCACAAATGGGTCTTCCAATTATCTTCCCGTCTTTCCTTGCTCTGTCCTGCCCAAGTTTAGTTCTTTCTGAGAGAGATTTCTTTTCAATGTCTGCAAACCATGCAAACATGCTAACAAATATGTTTCTAATTCCTTTCATGTTTTCGTCTACAAGCCCAGTCCAAGCTTCATTAGGACTAAGAGATATTATCTGTGTGCCTTTAAGTTCTATGTCTATAAATAACTGTAAAGTTTCTGCTGAAGACCTCCCAAGTCTTGATAGTTCAAACACATACAATCTGGAAACTTCGCCAGTTTGTATCATTTCATAAACGCGCTTAAAAGATTTTCTATATTTTGCGAGTGTAAGTCCTGAAACACCTGCATCAAAAAATATATTCTCAGGTAAAACACCAATTTCTTTCAAAGCAATAACTTGATTATCAATTTCTTGCTTAGAAGTTGATGTTCTGGCATATCCTATGATTATTCCCATAACTACATTATATGTAATACAAACTATATAAACCTTTTCATACGGTTGATAACACTCTAAACGCTCGTTTGATAAGACGTTTTAAGGTGTTTCGATACTTTCAGCTAAAAGAACAAAACTCTAAGAAACAGCCTGAAAACAAAAATTAAAAAAGTAAGTTTAAGATTAAATTAAAATCACCCCTTACGCCTGTACAGCCTGCAGCTCTTCAACCCCTTCACGTAGTGAGGTCTAATTTTACTGGATACACAGGGTGATTACAGATATACTT
The DNA here is from genome assembly GCA_023228225.1 of Clostridia bacterium. Lineage (GTDB taxonomy): Bacteria > Bacillota > Clostridia > Christensenellales > UBA1242 > JALOBO01. Next base: position 23,551 of record JALOBO010000013.1, on the reverse strand, counting down.
CCCTATTCTTTTCTTCTCTTCAGGTGCAGGGGTGCAGTAAGCACAGGTAACACACAGGTTCTCAGCTCCAGGCTCAAGGCAGGACTCGAATGATTTACAGTATTTGCAATCAGTTATCCATTTGCCTCTTCGCTTGCAAAGGCACTCTGTTTCCCCTTCTGAGAGCTTCAGGTGCTTGCAGTCTCCATAGAATGTGTTTGTTTTCACATAAACATGTATGCTGTAACTGTATTTATAGCTGTCTAAATAACAGCTTAAAATTTAAAACTTAAACTGTTTAGAAATAATGCAAACATTTAAGTACTTCTAGGTTGTAGGTAAGAATAGACAAAGAGGGATACCATGAGCTTAATAATCGACCTTGAAAATATTGTTTGGACACTTGAGCACGACAACACTAAGAAATCAGCAAAGCTTGCAAAAGAATACAGAGCAGCTATAACCCTGCTTGTTACAGGTAAGAACCCTAATAACTGCAAATTTCCTCATGTGATTGAAGACCTTGTAATTTCAAAAGGGTTTGATGATTCTCTTGAAGTGGAGTACTCTGCTGCAATTGAGAAGCTTGAAAGCACAGGAGTGGTTTAAAGGATGAACGCTACAAAAGACTTTGACATAACAGAGTGGGAAGAACACTCTGCTCGTATGATGTTAGAAATGTCTGCACTACAGAGAGTTTTAAAAGACTTGGATTGTGTGCCAAGGGAGGTGATTTAAATGAAACCACGAACACCAAAAGCAGTAAAAGCATGGATGAACAGGGTAGACGAAGCAGAAAGAGAAATATGTACGAAAAATAAAGAACCCTACAGAAAAATATCAAATGGGCTACAGTGGAACGGTGATGTACTAATAATATCTGGGTGTGCTCAATACTCTATGAGAGATAAAAAATACCTTTTTGATGAGTTCCCTGAAGGGTACAAGTACCATAAGAATTAATCTTTTTAATAATACCTCAAGTCCTTCAGCTTATTTTTTTTTTCGATTTTCATAGAAACACTTATAAACCATAAACTTAAATATCTTAACAGCCTATATAATTATGAGGTGTACACAAATGAAAGGTTTATACTCAGGTCGTCAAATAAAAGACCTGGCAGCGAAAAAGCTAAAAATAACAAGATCACAAACAGCCGCGCAGGCGGTAAAAGCTATAACTAAAAAGTATGGGGGTGTTTCCGACAGTGGAAAATATCACCATACTGGTAACGGTGTATGGGTGAAATATTCACTTGCAAATGATAGTAGAAGAACCGGAAAGCTTGCAGTGTCTAAAGCTCAGTGGAGAGCGCAACCACATAAGCTGGACTATCCTGGTGTTGACACTAAGAAAGGTGTGGAGAAAAAAGAAGTTAAGGCAGTTAAGCGTAAGTTCTCTATAGCAACACTCAAACAAAATAAGCCCACAGGGAGAAAAAATAAAACACCAAGCTCTGCACCTGTAAACAGAACACTACCTTTTAAAACGTTCAGTGGGTTGTATAAAGATATTGCATACACAGTAAACGCAAATACTAGGCAGATTTCCTTTAAGTGGGACTTCTCAAAACATACAGGCTATCATACAATGCCTCCAGCTTCTATGTCTAAACTTCCTGATATAGAGATGAATATGTTTGCAGTCTCTAAAACGGCAGCTCTTGAGGATGTGAAGAGGAAAATTGATATTATCCATAGAGGATGGGATAATATTTTCCATGGACAGCAGAGAAATAAGTTATCTGTGAAAGAGGTTGCAGAAGCTACAAAACCTAGAGGAAAGAAAGGCTATTCTGGAAACTTTACAGATGCATACGTTAAACAGTCCTTCAAGGAAAGCCAAGCACGTAGTAAACAAGACAGTAAAATTGAGGCTGACTATCAGGAGTCTATTCAAAATGCAAAAGTTATACCGCTTATGCATGGTATATTAAAGGACTCAGCAGATCATAAAAACATAAAGGAAGCACAAGTTAAAGCAGGCGCATGGGCTTTAACTCCAGCAGCTCAGGCAATAACAGAAAAAGCCAGCTTCTTAGTATATGATTTTATAACTGGAAGGTATCAGAACACCTTTAAGGACCTTGATAGAGGTAAGGTAACAAAGACACAGGTGTATAAGATTCTTAGTAAGATTGGCAGCTTTGGGGCTCTCCCTAAGTCAGTGGTTAAGAACTATACTAAGAAAATAAGAGATTATAAACCTGCAGTCTCTAAAACACCACGTAAGTTCTCCCTCTCCAGCATTAAACCACCTGCAAAACTATCAGGAAGGAAAGGCAAAATTCAGCCTAGAGGACAGCACAAGTCTAAACAAATGCCCTACATACCATCAGATGAACTAGCAAAGAAAACAAACCCTATGATGTTTGCGGATAAGGACAAGGATGATAGGTTTAATTTTTATGCAAAATACACTAATGGTAACTTTGGAAACTTAGCTAAATCCAGAAATGAATTTGAAAAGATGGCATATAACAGAGGGTTTAAAGACTTCAACATGCTTGAGTTGAAAGTAGCAGAGAAGCAGAAATATGGCGAACCTATTAAATGGTTAGTGCTGTTTAAACAGACAAAAATAGACAGCAGTAGAGACAGCCAAAAAATTAATGCAATCTCAAAAGATGTATGGATTCGACATAAGAACGCAGAAGCAAGGTCAGCAGGGCTAAACGTAGATGCAGTAGAAGTAGTGGGTGTACTAAATGATCTTATTAAAAATGTAAAAATTTCAAGATCTGGAACTACTATTAAAGTAGAAAGTGCTTATCCAAAATATGCACATGAAGCCGTAAGAGTAGCTTTAGACTCTGCGTATAATGATACACTGCGTCTAGGCATGGTTAAAACAATAAGTAACAAGATAATATATAAAGGTGTAACGATTGCAATAAGCCAAAACAAAGGATTAGTAGTTAAACCATTTATTGGTGAGTTTAAAAATTATAAATATAAGATAACCAATGAAACGGGTACAATTGAGTATATGTTGAACGATGGAAAACTAAAAGGATACGAAGATAAATTTAATATCAATTTAGACACTCTAGAAGAGCTTAAAATAAAAGCAATGAAAAAGATTGAAGACCACATTAAAAGCTCAAATATTCTTGCTCATGCACCTGCAAGACTCATGCAATCAAAACCAATAAAGAAATCAAAACCAATAAAGAAATCAATAAAGCCTAAGTTCTCCCTCTCCAGTATTAAACCACCTGCAAAACTATCCAGCCGGACTAAGATTAAAGCAACTGGTAGACCTGTGTTGAAAACTATTGTGAAGCCACAAAAACTTAAAATTGTTGCTGAGAAAAGATTTTTAACGTTGGTTGGAACACTACAAAATCTTTGTGATAAAGAAGCACACCTTGTAAAAAACATTACCTCTCCAGAAGTGTTAAAAACGTACAATAAAAAAGTAAGTGCAATACAGAGGGGAAAAGTAAAGGTTTTTACTGCTTTGATGAATGAAAAAACAACTGATGGAAAGAGATTGAAGGATAAAATAAATGGTGATGTGAGTATAAATTGGTTTACGTACTCACCTGGAAATATTAACCCTGTTAGAAAATTCATAGGCATGGTTAATAATATCATTTACGGTAATGATAAAAGCAGTATGTTGCCAGTGCCAAAGAGGAGAGTAATTAAACCAAAAGCTAAGGTAAACCTTAAAGGATCACTTGGCAAGCTTGCACAGAGAAAGCCTGTTGTAAGAAACATAAAGAAAATACCTAGCATTACTCATGCCGTTACAACAAAACTAACTGATATAAAAAATAAAGTGTATATGAAAAATAGTCCATTTACCTCATTGCAGGTGCAGACGTATAACTCATATTCTTTCTATGACGCAGACATAAACAAGGACTTTAATAATGAAGTTGCATGCATAGAAAAATTAATTAAGTCAAAGTTCCCAAGTGGAGCACCTGCGGAAGTACTACAAGCAGTTGATAGATATAGAAGATATATTTATGAGTCGTATCTTAGTGAGAGTAAAGCACGTATGACTGCTCCTTCACAAGCTATTGTGGGTCCTGCTGGATATAAGAACTTTGACAAGAAAAGAGCGCGAGCAGATAGTATAAGAGATAAATCAAGAGAAAGCCTAGACTATGCAAAGAAACAACTGGAGCTAGCAATAAGAAGGAGTAATATTAAAGTTGGTGTTGAAAAGATCTCACAAAAGTACGGTGTTAGAATAGGTGATAAAGTAAATTTATATTGGACAAACAACTATAAAAAATATAAAGTTCCTGCTACAGTCAGTAAAATAAATGAAAATACCCTTGTAGGAAAACTACTTGAGCCTTATAATGGGCACCCTGCAGGGCATGAAATATCTGTGCCAATGATAGGAACTGGAGGTAATAAGTGGGAGCATATAGGAAAAGATAAACCTAAAGTAGAATCTAACAAAGAAATATTAAACAAATTCTATGAGCAAAACAAAGGATATTTTAAAGTAGGTGATAAAGTAGATACAGGTTTCTATGGAAAGGGTGTTATAGTAAAAGTGAATAAAGCAACTGTTGTTGTGCAGGTTCCTCCTGTGTATAGCAGTGATAAAGGTTTAAGAAAAATAACTAATCATCCTGACGCAATGAAAAAACTGTAAGGGTTAATCCCTTACACTCTTAATTTAAAAGCTATATCTATAATTTTTGCTCTAAACAATGGTCTTTCCCACTGTGCTTTTATTGTGTCAAAAAGTGCTCTATCTGCACTAAGTTCTTTTGCAATCTTAGGATCTTTTTCTACAAGCCTGAAGGACTCTTCAACCATGAGCACTTCAGCAGTGTGTTTTAAGTACATAAAATCGTTTACTTTGTACTTTGCGCCATACTTAGAATCTATTTCACTCCATGCACATCTTGCCTCTTCATCTCCACGTTTAAGAGCTATCATTTTGTGGTTACATTCAGCCCTACACTCCATACTGGAGAGCTCATTGAAGTTTTCAAATGCAACCTTAGCAAGACAATAAGCTACCTGGTGTGCTGTCATTCCCTCACGCTCAAATTTTGAGAGATAGATTTTAAATGCTTCAACCTCTGAAGGAAGTACAGTGTTTAGAGTTGACATAACACCTGTTACAATGTCAGAGGGTGTTTTACATTCGGTTACTTCAAAATCTGTAAGTTCTTTTATTGTGTATTCCATTTCAACCACCTTGCTATAGTTAATACTATGGTTTCACAGTATATAAAATAGTAGGAAACTAATGTAATTAAAAAAAGAAAAGAAGGTATTTAAAGTTGTTGAATTTGATAATCACTTACTGTCTCATCGGAGTCTTCACTTCCTCCAAAGAAGTCTGTTTTACCTTCTAGTTGTTTTAATATGGGGTGCAAAGTAAAGAGTATTACTCCAAGATAACCTGGCAACATACAAAGCCAGTACATAGCTGAAACGCACAAACCTCTTGCGTCTGAAGTGTCCCATATACTAGAAACACTTGTAAAGAAGCTAACACCATCAAGCTCTGAGGTTATGCCGTCCATACATAACCCGTATGCAAAGACCATGTACGCAGATATGATAAGGGATACTATCATTAACATTAGGTACTCAAAGAATTTCCCTGAAGATAGATCTGTTCCTTTACTCCTCTCAAAGCACCATAGGACAAGCCCTACAAGCACAAAGAATGGTGAGGCTTGCCATAAGTTAAGCATCGTTTCAAAGTGCTCTGTGGTGTCCACAGTTAAGGACCCTGAAGCTATTAAATCATTTATTGCCTGTATTGGTACGTCAAATGTCCATGTTAATATTGTGTAGGCAAGACCAAAGACAAGGACAGTTGCTGCTATAACAAACATTGTCATACTGTCGGCTTTCTCATCTGCAAATATATCTTTCATTGTTTCCACCTCCTATAAATTATTTTGAAGAGGTTTTCCTCTTCTTTGTTGGTTTTGAACTACTCCCAAGGATACTGTCAAAGGACCCTAGCTTGTTTTTGATTACTCTTTTTCCCCTCAGAGCATAAACACTTTTTAACAGCCTTTGTTCATGTGTTTTTCTCTTCTTACTTGTCACTAAAGGTAAAACCTCTTTCGGTGTAATCGTTCTTACTGTCGTTGTTGAACTTGCACTCTTTTTACTTGTTTTTCTTCTTGGTGCAGGTGAAGGACTGGATGCAGTAATCTTTTTAGGTGAAGGACTTCCAGATTTAGGTGAAGGACTTCCAGATTTCCTTTTTATATTTGATTTTGGGCTTGGGCTTATCCTACTTGTAGTTTTAGGTTTTGTAGGTTTTTGGCTTGGGCTCGGACTCGTTTTACTTTTATTTGTGGGTTTAGGACTTGGACTCGTTTTACTTTTACTCCTGCTCACAGGTGAAGGGCTTGTTTTACTTCTACTCCGTGTTCTTGCCTGTGGGCTTGGTGATTTCTTTAAACTGCTTTGCCCTTTTCTCATACTCTCAATCTTCAACTTTTCTGCTGTCTTTAAATTTAATGCTTCCACAGTCTTTTTAAAGAGTAGTGTACTCTCAGAAATTTTTAAGTCTGTTAGCTTACTTAGTACTTCTTTTGTGGGCACCTTTTGGTTAGCTAAAATGTATTTATAGACAGGATCTGATAAGACATCATCTTTAAATTTCTGACTGTCACCAAATTTTTTATTAGCTGCATTTACAAAGTTTATTAAGTCTTTTGCATGTGATTTATTTATCCTCCCTTCTGAAATAAAGGCTGTTGCAACTGTAACCACGTCACCTACATCTTTTAGCCTTCCTGAGTGTGCAGGTTGTAAGCCTAGTTTTCCACCCATTAGCTCACTTTCCTTAAGCATAGTGGAACCCGCCATTTTTCGTACAAACTGCTCTGAAGCTTTCTGCTGAGAGATATAACCCTCTTTAGCTGTTCCAGCTTTTAATGGTTGGTCTATATTTCTAAGCTCTTTTATATAATCGGCTGTTATCTCTTTGAGCTCTTTAACTGTCCCTGTTGACTTCCTAACACTTGTTTTGGGCATTGACTTTGATTTATACCCAAACGCTAACTCTCCTTTTTCACTTGAGTAAACACCTGAAGAACTTGAAGGAGACTCTGTTCCATGCCTAAATATTTCAATGCCTGTATCAAAGCCTTCATCTTTTCCAAGATAAAACTTAATCTTAGGACTAACACCTGAGACTAGCTTAAAATCTTTGCCTTCTATTGCACCATCTTTCAACAGTATTTTTCGTACATAAGCTGCAAAGTCTGCAGGCTTTTCAACGTAGTATTCAACGTCATGTGTTGCTCTTGTTACATATCCGTTTGCCTGTGCCTTCATAGGTACACTGCCAGCAACCTCAAGAGCACCTTCATAATTTTTTGTAGCGTGCTCTACTGCTGCTTGCCACCTCTCCGGTATGGCTGTACTTGTCGCTTTAAACGTTTTAGGTGTGTACAGAGGTTTTTTTGTGTTATATATTGCATCAGATAAGTTTAAACCTGATTTCAGATATAGCTCATCAAATGGGTTAGTATATTTTATTGTCTCCATAAAGTAGGCTGTCTCTACTTTTGAGAATGATTGAGTTGTTTTTCCTTTCAGTATTGATTCAGGCGCACTTATAGCACCAACTTTAAACCCTAAGCCCCCAACTGTTCTAACAGAAACTACTGGCTGTCCTGCAACACTTACAGAGTAACCATAGTTAAAGTCCACAGGTGAAGAGTCTGACCCCTTTCCTACAAGTTCTGTAAATCCTGCCTTTTTTACTCCTGGTACTAATGTTACTACATCACTTACACTCCCATTTTTAGCAATTGAGAACACTTTATTACCTTTGGAGTACCCATACCCTCCTATGACTAGCTCATTCAGAAAGCTTTTCTGCCGCTCAAAATCGCCACTTACAGCAGTTTTCACACCTTCAACACCTATGCCAACACCCATAAAGCCCTTTACAGCAGGTGAAACACCTTTGGAAGCTCCTAATAGGGCTCTACTCAGTATAGGTTTGCTTACTTTTGTTGCTGCCACTGCCAATTCTGCACCTGATACTGCCACAACACCTTCTATTAAAGCTGCTGCTACTGCAAATTTTGCCGTTTCCACAGCAACCTTATATGCACTTGTTACAGGGTGAGCTGCTGCGGAGGCAGCATTACTTGCTACATAGGCACCACCAAAAGCAGTAGCAGACTTTATAATGTTTATTTCTGTACTCATCCCCTTTGTTACTGTTTTAACATCCTTAATAAGCTCAAGAGCTGCTTTATTATCACCTGTATACTTAACGCTTTCCAGCTTTTCAGACAGTGGTTTATTCTGCTTCTCATAAACAGTCATAAACTTTTTAGCGTCTGCTTCAGAGTAACCTCTATATTTCATAAGGTTTTCAATAGTTATAGGCTTGCTTTTAGGTATTAAAGACAGCACATAAGCGTCAGCTTTAGAAAGTGTTTTAGGTATTATATCCTTTTGTTCGTTATAAACTTTCATATACGCTTTAGCTTCAGATTCAGAGTAACCTCTTTTATTTACAAGTTTTGTAACTGTTGGTTCTTCTCTAAACTCCTTCAAGAAGTCAAAAATACTGCTTTCAACCTTTGTTTTTGTGTAACTATAATCTGTTAGAGAGATATTTTTTAATGCTGTACTGGATACAACAAGACTACTGAAATCCTTTGCTAATTGATTACTTTTGTTTACATCTGCAGGATTAGAAAACACAGCAAGATTAGACGTTTTAAAACTATTTGCTGCCTTAGCTGTATCTTCAGATGCTGTATCTTTTAAACCCTTTTCTGCAAGGTACTGCTGATATTTTTGTGTATATGGTACTCCGCTTACCGTGTTGCTATCTAAACTTTTAAAGTGTGCTGCTGCCTTGGCTTGTGTGGTTTTTCCATCGCTTGATTCTTCAGGATACTTTGCAATTAGCCATGCTCTAGCTGTTTGGATTCTTTTCTTTTCAGATGCTGACGTACCTAATGTAATAGGAGTGCCTGCAACTGCATAAGCCCTATCATACTGTGCTTGTATCTCCAGCTTGTGATAATACTTTTTATACTGGTCTGCTTGATAGCTGTCCTTGCAGTGGTTTACAATATAATTGCGCGCTGTTAGTATCCTCTGCTTTTCTGCACTGTTGGCAGAGTCATAGAGAGTTTTACTTGCAACACCTGATACAAGGTTATAGTCACCTTGAGTTTTTACGCTCCCTTCAAGGTTGTTTAGCGTGCTTGTTGGGATTTCCCATTTCTGAGTTTTTGAATTGAACTTTTGTAAGCTCGATACTCTTGAATCAGTTGAGCCTTTCTGAATAAACTTAGGAGCTTGCTTAACTGTGACTCCTTTACCTGACGTACTCACAGAACCGAAGCTTTTTTGTGCCTGTTCCTGCTTGTACTGCTGAAGCTCAATTTTATTGAGTCCTGAACTACCGGACCTTGCAGCTCTGTCATTTGTGACATTAGAGTACATAGTTCTAAGCTGTGCCTTCTGTGCTTCGCTGTATTTGTTTATGTTGTTATTAACATTTGCAGCTTGTCTTTCATTGAGTTGTAAAGCCTGCGCTTTTGTCAGTCCTAGAGAGCTAGAAGCTTGTTTTTGAACAGAGGATAAGTTGTTATAAGCTCTCTCTACTTGTGGAGTAGTGTCTTTACCTACTGTTTTATTTCGGCTGTAGGTTGCTCCAGGTGCAGAACGCTTACCACCTCCTGTCCCTGCTGCTTTCTTTCTATCATTCACAGAAACCATATAATCACCCCTTAAAGCATTGGTCTGTTCTCTGTGTCTTCCTCAGTAGTTAATGAATCCTTTATTTTATCATTTATCCCACATGAAGCAAAAAGCCCCATCATACCAAGCACACCCAGGAAGAAAAGCCCTGTAAGAAGACCTAGTATAATACAAATAAGTGAGACACCCACTGTTATTTCTTTCATAACCATAATACACCCTCATAGAGTCCTTGTTTTAATAGATACCTTGTTAGAGGCAACTCCTGAGCTTTTCCCTAGCTGTTTAAGCTTAGATACTAAGGCTGTCTTTGCTGCTGCTGTTCTAGCACCGTATCGAATTGAAAATTTAAATGTATAGCCTGACCTTGTCTTAATAGGTGATGTTGCTGTAATTGCTTTGTTGTTTCTCTTTACACCCTCTGCAGCCTGTCTTGCGGCATATGCAGTTTTAAAAGGTCCGTTTGTGACTGTGAGCGTTACAACATGCTTTATAGACATTTGTGTTTTCTCTGCCAAAGTAATTTCACACTCCGTTTATTTATATTTATTTAATACTTGCTTATAGAATATACTGTTGTCAAACTACTTAAAGTCTTCTACTAATAAAATTAAAGGGGTTTTAAACCCTTTAAAGCCTATTCCTACTCATTAAATAAAAGTTTGCTGCAAAGGACAGAATAACTGCAAATGTAATCAGCGTTTTATACTGTTCTGGCACAAAACCTATTAGTATAGTACCAAAGAACATTGCCACTATTGCAGGTATTGTCATAGTTTCCTGTTGTTTCCACATTAATACGAATGGAAGAATAAACAAAACCACATAAAACATTCTACCCATTGCATCAGTAAAGGGAGTTGTTGCAGATTGTGTTAAGCCTTCCCAATCCATATCAGTGAAGTTATCCATTAGATTGTTATAGTTTTCATCATCTCCTATGTTTTCAAGTAAAACAGTCGCTTTTTCTCTTGGCACTGTTACAGACCATGTTAGCATGTTTGAGGGGTTGTCATCTGAGGCAATCACAGAAACATTATAATACTTACCATCATCTGTGAAAGTGTATTCCTTACTTTGTCCTGCTACTGTTGTTTTTACTCCATTAAGATAAAAATCTGCTGAAGTTATTGCAGTTGTTGAACTAAACTCAAATGTGTGAGAGGTCCCTACTGTGATAACCTGGTTACTATCTCCTACAAAGGAAATTACAGGTGTTGCTGCAGCCACACCACACAACATAAAAATTGAGAGTAAGATAAATGTAAATCCAGCTCTCATTAATCCATTCCCCCTGTACTCCTATTTGTCACAAGTTGCATTAATCCCCAAACTTCTGCTAATGAAATCATTGTCTGTATTCCATATGCAAAAGCTATAGGTGCACCAGTTGAAGCAAGGTAAGGACCTGGCAGAACTAACACAGAAAACACTATTTTGACTGTGCTGTACATACTGGAAATCATTGTCCAACCGTCAAATGCACTTGCCACGTCTGATTCTGACCCTGAAGACCCTGCCTCTACTATCCCGTCTGCTAAATCTGCTCCTGGCATTTCTACCTCTGGAATGGTGACAGTGTCAAATATTCCAGCCCCGTTTATTATTCCTCCTGCTACTACAAAAGCAAGAAGAAAAAAGGCTATTTCTTTAGCCCACATTAGATATTCGCCCCCTTTCTAGCTTCGTTAACAACTGCAAGTAATGCAAATACTGTACCAATTATTAAACCTGCTGCCATGGTTGTATTTGTTGCAGATCCAAAGCCTGTGAACACATCTAAGTACCACAAGAACCATGAGAACCCACAGACCATTAAGCCACCTGATGCGTGCTCAGCTTTCCCGAACATCATAGCAACGATAAACACAAGAAAAACACCAAAGTAAGATAGTGCTTTTCCTCCTATGAATGGTACTGTGGACCCTGCAAATGTTACAGTATAAGTTTTCTCTACCTCTCCAAAACTGTCCTCCGTAAATTCTACTATGACCTTGTAGGACTGCCCTAAGTAATCATTAACTACAAATGAGTGACTGCCTGATGTTCCTGTAGGTGTTTCTGTGTAGTCATCAAGCACTACAAAAGTGCCATTATTAGCCGTCTGTCCTATCTGGTAATAGACTTCTGTCATGTTTGAGTCAGTACCATTCCAACTTATTGTAACACTTGCAGCAGTTGAATTAAGTACTAATTTACCCACTGAGACATTAACCACATCATAGAATTGTGAGTCTGGCAGTAGAGAAGCCTCTGTTAAATCCAGCACAATTATAAAGGACAACTCCGAACTTGAAGGCATTATATACTCTGTTTGTACTCCTGCGTCTGTGGTAAGTACTACTCTATACCTAACGCCAATTTCAATGTCAGACATAGTAAATCTACCTGTGCTGTCAGTAGTACCCGCGCCTAATGTTGCTGTGTCACCGTTTTGATAATATGCATAGGTTATACCTGGAGCACCTGAGAAACTATACCAGTGCTCTTTAACTTTTACTGTGCAATCAGTAGGGGCAAAATAACTCTGTGCTGCTTGTATGGCTATGTTTTGTATGGTAACCTCATTGGCTGTAACATTTACAGGGGTAATATCTGAAGTGTCATAACCTGTTTTCTTTACACTCACGTAATAAGTACCATTAGAGAGTCCTAATACCTGATAGTAACCTTCTGAGCCTGTTGTTTTTGTGACTGAATAAGTATCATTATAAACAGTTGCTAGAGCTCCTGAAACGACCTGATAATCGCCTAACCCTTGAGACTCATAAACACACCCAGCAATACCTGTACCTGATATACTACCAGTTGTTGTTACTATGACAAAATTATACTCATCAGGGTAATCTCCGTAAGTGCCAAGGTAACTATCATAACTCCGTACTCTCCAATAATATGTCCCTTCTGCTAGAGAAGCTGTAGTAGTTCCCGAAGTTGTTTCATGTGAGTACACAACATTACTAAAGGCTGAGTCCTCAGCTACCTGCATCTGGCAGGTCTGTCCTGTGTTCTCCCACACAAATACCTGATCTGCGTACAGAGGTGGGAAATCTCTTGTTATTGTGGACCCGTTAGAGGGGCTTATCATTTCAGGTGGTTGTGCTACTGTTACAGTGATTACTATATATCTAGCACCAACTGCTAGACCTGAAGTATCAACATATACCCTATCCTCTATAACCCATGAGTCTTTTACATTCCCGTCAATTATTACATGTGAGGTAAGTTTTCCTCTTGTCTGCATTTCTTCGCCATAATACATGAACTGTGTCTGATATACAGAATTTGTATATACAGCAGGGCATGAATATGTGATAATTTGTTGGTATGTATAATCAGTTGGTGCTGTTTCTGCTGCTGAGGAAGTGCTCACAGGAGAGAGAAGTAATCCATCAACTTTCCACTCTGAATACAGATTAGGTGTACAGTCAGTAAATATTCTTATACTTGGATTAGATACCGAAATATATTCAGTTGTTTCGACCCAAACATACTCACCATTTGTATTATCTGCGTATAGTAAGCCTATTCCATCAAAACCTCCGCCTTGTATGTCTATATTTAATCTCCCGCTTGACCTCCCTGTAACCTTTACATATGCCCCTATTTTATAGTAGCCTGGAGTAATTGCAGTGGCTTGAGTTATCATACCTGGAGCTGCGGTAACTCCGTCCCCAGTGATTGCATATGCATAGTCATCAATAGCTGAATCAGTAGATTTCCAACCATGTGCGTCAGGTGTTGACCAGTCGTCAGGTGTTAGTCCTGTCCAATCTTCAAAGTTCCAGTTGGTTACCTGTGAGATATAAGGTGCTATTGTTACAGTGGAAAACTCCACGTCAATATCAAAGTACCCGTTGTTATCTTCAGGGTATACAACTTTAGACCAGTCATTTATACCTTCATCTGTTAAATGTACTATTTTTAATGCACCTGTAAAACCTGTAAGTGCTTCTATGTCTGCCTTCTTTAATTTTACTGTAGTTTCACTGTGTTCATTACTGCTTATTTTTATTTCTTTATTGCCTTTCTCTACTGTTATTTTTGAGGTGTCTATATCATTCTGAAACAGCACACCACTTTTACTTTTACCATAACTATTCGCATTCCCTGCAGATGCAATACCACAAAGGAACAGTAAAAGTACGCCAACTATTAAGACATTTCTTAGTTTCATGCCCTCCTCCTCTTATGCTCAAGATAAATTTTCTTTAGGTTGTTACATGTGTGCCGTGACAAGCCCGTTTTAACTGCAAATTCTGATAAAGTAAGGTTCTGCCCCTGCACAGCACGAAATTTTAGTATTTTTCTCATGTCTGAAGGGTCAACACCTGCAAGAATACATTTGCCAGGTTTAACGCCTGCGAGTAACATTCTATAGCCAGGCGCATAAGTACCACTTTTCTGGTGCCATCCTCTAGCTTTAGCCAGTGTATCACTTCCTATAATAGGTTATAGTGTGCAAACTATATAAAACTATTGAATGAAAACAGTATAAGAAAAAAGAGAAAGAGAATTAAGATATTAACAGCTATGTGCTTCTTCAGTGTCACAGGAAGCAAATATTTGAACTAAACAGTTGTCTGCAATTGCAGTATACATATCTTTTGAAGAGTACTCGCAATACCTGCCGTGACAGCCGAAAAGCCCCATATGATAAAGAATTATGTCATGCTCCAAAGGAGTGAGTTCTATAAAACCCTCTATAATGTCCAAGGATAAAGTTGCATGATAGTATCTTGAGGCATGATTTTCAGTGTGTCGATAAATTACTTTTTGCTCTTTAATAAACTTCTTGTAGGCACCTACTTTACACAGATCGTGCAGGAGTCCACAAATAATTACTGTGTCTTCAGGTGCACGCTCTACAGTCTGTATATTTCTTTCATCAAACAGATGCATAACCTTAAGCGAATGGTCACAAAGCCCACCTTCAAAAGCTCCATGGTAAATAGTTGAGGCAGGAGAAACAAAGTAATCTGACTGCTCAAGCCATGCTACAAGTTCAGGTATTCCTTTTCTATCTATGGAGGAAAGCAGGCTTTTAACCATCTTTTTATTTATATCTACTCTGTCCATGCTCTTTCCTCTACATCTTCTTCGTAATCTTCAGCACACTTTTTAATTTTCTTGCTCTGCAACATGTTATAGTAATCGTCTGAATCTCTGTTTCTCATATATACCACAAACATATTACACATTCAAAGTACTTAAAACCTCCTAAACTTCTTATTTAGGCTGTTAAATTAAAAAAAAATAAATGGCAGGAACCCTGCCTTCATTATTTCTCTTCGTCCTCCTGCATGAAACTCTCGTCCCACACCTTTAGTCCACGCCTATGCATTACCTCATGGATAATTTTCAGCTCAAACTCAGTTAGACGTATGCACTCGTCTAAATGAACTAAGAGGTGCTGTTTAGATGCAGATCCAGCAAGCCCCCAATCCTTTATCAAGGTGCTTCTCTTTACTGATCTATTGCACTCTCTAATTATGAGTTGATCATCAGGCATTGCAGCAATACGTGCGCAGATCTTATTTTTTGTTCTATAGTCATACTTCGGTTGTTCTGGTTTTTTCGTTTGTACCACCACACCAGAATAAAGCCTTCCGGCAGGCACTAAAGACTCTTAAAGTAATTAAAGATTTTTATATTCAGTGTGCTTTATAATTTAATTACACCACAAAGCCATACAAAGCAGTACTGTGAGGTAAACTATGACAAAATAAAAAAACGCCTTTAAAATCGTGTGATTCATAAAACCACCACTGAGAATAGCCTGTGAGCCATTAGAAAACTTAACACTGATACTGCTAGTGGAAGGGTTACATTATAAACCCAATAATAGATATTTTCGCTCATTGTAATTTCTTTCTGTGTTCTGTATGTTATTTCCAATTTACTACCACCTAATTTTATGATAGAAGTTACTATGTGGTAATGGTATATAAAACAGTAGGAAACTTAGTTACGGGGGTAAAAAAATTAAAGGAAGTTTAAGCTTCCTCAATACCCGAATGCACTCTGTATCTGTGTTGCAATTCCGTACATTGCATAGATACAAACCATTACTATAAGCAGCCCTATGATAGTGGGGAACAGTATCTCCATACTTATTTTGCCTTGTAAGATACCAATTGCTATACCTACCATCATTACTACAACAACTACTAAAATCATAGCTGTTGAGCCTGTCACAATACCTGCTAAACTGTCAAACATTAAGTTTGCGTCTGTTGCTACAATTGCCTCGAAGTCGTGTTCTGAAAAACCTCCTGAATAGTCAAATGTTATATACCCTGTGCTTGATGATATGGGACTCACATATTTTATTCCGTCTACATAAATATCTATTTCTGAGTTACTTGGGAAACCTCCCATAATATGTTCAGAGTATGCATCGTGTGTTTCAGATGATTCTTTCCAATTTGCATAATTTTCAGTGTAAGAAATAACCTCCACATCTATTTCCCCCCCGTGTGCTATAAACCATGTAGGCGGGTACACTCTAATATAGTTTTGTTTCACAGTTGAGAAGTTCCCGTATTCATTTTGAACTGTTAAATTGACTGTGTAATTTCCTGCTTTTCCGTATGTGTGTGCTGGATTTTGTTTTATGGAGTCTATTATGCCGTCGTTTTCGAAATCCCAATACCATGATGTTGCATTCGTTGAGTTGTCTTCAAATTTGATTGACACTGGAGCTGAACCGAATCTCACGGAAGGTTCAAAATCAGATGGACTAGGTTCAAGCGAAAATTCGTGGTCTGAAAATCCACCGTCGTAAATCCATGTTAGTACGCCTGATGAATTTGTCAGAACGTTTTCATATAATGTGCCATCACGATAAATTTGCATACCGTGATTTGCAGGGAGATCACTGATTATATGGGTAATATTCTGTTCGGTGTTTGATTCGTGCCATGTTTTAGTATTCTGTGACCACGCAGAAACTGTTACATTCAGATTGTCGATTGATGGTATAAGCACAAAACCATTAATTAATTCAGATGCGAGGAATGTTTCACCGTCAGATACAAAGTTAGAAGTTCCGTTTATATTTATCACGGTTGGTTTATTAATAATAACTTTCCCTGGGGGAATGAATTTAAACCGTATCTCGTCGTATGGTTTATTTAGGCCATATGCTGGAATAGCCGCTTGAAATAAATCCACACCATCCAATCTCATACTACTCTGGCTTAAACCCACACCACCGGCTGCCAACTCTATTGTACATGTATCTCCATAACCATGCGCGACCCATGAGGCTCGTGCAGTACTAGGCTCCCCTGTTCCAGGATAATACACATACCCAGATTCCTGTTCTAAATTATTTAACATCTCTGCAAACTCGGGGTAATTAACCGAATCTCTAAATGTAGACCACCCAAGCCCCTCTGTTGAGGGGTTATTGTGTATGTCGAATAACCCGTCAAACGGTGCATTCTGGTTGATCCACTCATTGATACAAATGTTCTCTGACTGTGTTAAATCAATCCAGTCTCTATTAATATCTACTGAATTTGAATTGTATCGCGAACTGCCTATATATACCCCATCAGGATTTTGACATGGAATTATATACCAATCGGCTTTTTCGAGTGCATCAGAGCTATTTAAAATACTTGTAACAATCCCTTCTACCGCATATATAGTTGCTGACTCTGCTGCGGCGTGGGCATCTGCGGCAATAAATATTTTCCGTTTTAGTGTGTATGGTGATAATGGGTCGGTAATGTGATATACTTTTATATCCCTCCCCTGCTCAGACTCCCCAATTTTAGATATTTCCACGTATGGGTTCGATGATATAGAGTTTTCAAACTCGTCTAAATCACTTAGTGCATATGGTATATGTGTTGCAATTGTAATGGGTGCGAGATTATCTATTACTGCGCTTACCTCTGACCGCTGCATTGTTGCAGAGTATTGCGTGCCTGTGATGTTATCAAAATTGTGCCATTCCCGCGCACTGTATAATCCCGTATCTTGTGTCCACACTGGAAAAATATCGGTAGATGTATTATATTGAAACCATGACATACTATCGGTGAATAATCCTATCTGAGCTGGGTTGATTTCATGAAACGACCACCAGTATGGATTCCCGTTGGCTTTTGTAACCCAGTTATTAGCACTTCGTCGGTATGATTCGTTCATATTTATATTCTGAGATTCAATTATATTATATCCATATTTCGATATATCCCCGTTGGGGACTAACCATTGTGTTTGTACTAGATATTTATTTGATGCCACTATAGACCGGTTTTCATTTGTTTGGAATCCAAATGATATGGATTCATTGCAATCTATAATTGTCCCAGATCTACCAAACGCTATAGTTAAGGCGGAGTTTATTTTATAATCATAGTCATCAGTAGCGTTTAAATTCCACTGCATGAATATTTGTGGGCAAGTTGCAGGAGTGGCATCGTTAAACAGTAGTATTTTCCCATCTGTTGCTGAATATTTTGACAGGTAATTACTCACGGGTATTCCTGGATAATCACCATAATTATTTATTCTGGTAAAATTACTCGACACTGATGTATAATAGGTATAATTCTCTGTCGAGTTAACCTCTGCAAAAAAATTACTGTCATAGAAATTATAGGTTTCTGATACCACACCGTCATTAGTGGCAGCATTTATAACCACAAAATCAGATGAATTAGATATTACTGTCACGACTGTATCTTGTATGGTTGGATCTAACCTGGACGTAGTGGACAAAACTTTACCGAAATATTCAGTATCGCCTAAATGTATATATGTATATGACTCGTCAAAATTTGCATAATAATCAATTATGCCGGTTGATTGATTTACCCATGCATTATACGAGGGAGTTGAAATTTTATAATACCCGTCGTCGGCAACTGATACAGCCGATGCAGTCGATGCAGCCCCTGTAAAATAGGCTATTATTAAGAAAAATAGAACTGTCATTTGTATAATTTTCATAATACACCATCCAAACTGAAATAATTCATATCAAAGAAATAATTACTAAAGCAGTTTAAATCGGAAATACATGCCAAACTCATACTAACCCCTTCCCACGTATAGGAACTATCCTCAAAATCCCATTACCACAAGGACACAAAGCGAATTGCTCATCCTTCTTCCACTTCATCTCCTTAACATATACTTTAGGGATTGATATAATAAAAGAACCCCTACTCATCGTTTGTAGCTTTACGATTCTAACACCTCTTTAGTACAATTTCTGTATATACCATTATAGTATATACGCGCTCAAACTATTTAAAGTTTTTTATTCAGGGTGTTAGTAAACAGAATTAAAAAAAAGAAAGTGGGTATTAGCCACTTTAAATCAATCTTCTTTCATAAAGTTCTCATTCCAGACGCTTAAACCACGTTTGGACATCACTTCATGAATAATTTTTAACTCATATTCCACAAGTTTAATATGTGTCTAAATGTTCTAATAAATGCCTCCTGTGTGCAACTCCTGATAATGCCCATTCCTTAATGAGCTTGTCTCGTTTTATAGACCTATTGCACTCTCTTACTATAATCTGTGTATCATCCATTGCTTCAATAGTTGCACAGATTCTTTTTTTAGTCCTACAATCATATTTGTTTGTTTCAGGTCTTTTTACCGCTTTATCACCACCTATCACCATACAGGCGACATGTGGCATAACAACTTTTAAAGTATTTAAAGATTTTTAATTTGACCTGTCCTGGCTCACTCTTAACGCTTTGTAGAACTCTTTTACAGTGCTCAGTACACAAGATTCAGGAAAATCCATCTCTATGCTTAGCTGTATGTTTTCTCCTGTGACCATGCAAAAAGGTAACCCTCCTCTTGTAGATCTGCAAGGGCAGGATTTACAAGAAGCAATTACCAATATGCGTTTTTTTGGTTTCTCTGTGTCAACTGATTTTATTATGTTGTTCTTTATCTCATACTTTTTTACCATTTTTAACTCCTGTTTTACGTGACAGCGCAAACGCACTGCGGTATAACACTATGGGTAGTTTTATATAAAAATATTTCTATGTATTACCAGTAAATTTTTATATTGCTCACAATACCCATTGGATCAAAGATATGTTTATCCACATCAATAAAACTGTTAGTATACTCTTCTCCACACTCAGGTGTTGCTTCTATATCGCACTCTGTGCAATCGAAGTACACAAGCCCTTTATCAGTTGTATTAAAAACATTTATTGCATGTCCTACAGCGTGTCCTTCAAAATCAATTGCAACCCACCCAGCTTTAATTCCTAATGCCTCAGCGTTATTGTGTACGTCTTCTGCATAATCTCCACAGGTATAAACACCATGGATATACTCTTTTTCATCAGTTTTGTCCATATCTATAAATAAAAATAACTGCCCGTATGTTGGATCTGTTGCATTAGGATTATCTATTAAAGTTATATCGTGCCCGTCAGCTCCTATATAATTAGGCTGATCCTTCAGCTCCCACGGTTCATACATGTAGGAGTTATAGCAAGATTCACAAACACCGCCAACTATGACAAGCACAAATATAAACAAGTAATATCCAATTGTTTCACTCAGACTCATACTACCACCTTAAACTATTCCCAGGTGAAACAGTGCTACAATTGCAAAGACCACAATAAAGCCAGTCATTACAACAGTTGCAATAAACATTTCAAATGTGTACATTAAACCACCGCCAAGTTAGTTATTGCAAGGACACTCAGTAGAACCAGCGCTGCAAAAAGTTCAAACATTCCAGAGATTATTATCATTTCTTTTATCATCTGTCATACCTCTTTGTCTTAGAAATTACTATGATTCAAACCTATATTAATGTTTCTACTGTGAAACTTCAGGCTGTTTCAGACATTCACAGAAAATTATATAAGCTTTGAGCACGTACTTTATAGTAGGTGATAACAATGACAGAGATTAAAACAGATAAAAGATTTGACAGGCATCCTGCCAGTGTAGAGATATTCCTGAAGGTGAAGAGAGCCGTAAGAGATTTCCCTGAAATTAAAAAAGTTACTCTCACAGCTTGCAGAGGATTGACAGTTAAAAGCCTGTGTAGACCAATGCAGAACGATACTATATCGTTTAATGTGAAAGCTATTCCCACAAACCAAACGATATACAGAGAGTTGTTCAGGATTAGCACAAAAAAGTAAGGTGTTAAGTAAGCACCTTATCTTCTCACTACTTTTCTTTTTACTCTTCGTCTTCTCACAGGTGGAGCAGTTGATTGCCTTGTTTTAGGTTTAGGTCTTCTCTTAGTAACAACCGTTTTTGATTTTGTTACTTTTGGTTTTGCTACAGTACGCTTCTTTGCTGCAGTACTTTTCCTCTTACCATTTCCCGACCCATCGTGTCTTTCAGCCCAACTCCCTATATCATTTGTAAGCTTATCCGCAGCAACAACAACCTTTTTTCCTGTTTTATAGACTGTCTTACCTGTTTTAACTGCACCCTTAGCAACCTTTTTACTACCTTCTATAGTTTTAGCAGTGGCTAGTGCACCCTTATAAAACAGTAGTTTTGCTTTCTGTTTTGCTGCTTCGCGTTCTTTTGCTTTCCGCTCCTGAGCTTCCTTAGCTGCTTTATCTCTAGTAGCCTGTACTTCAGGAGAATATTCTGGCTTCTTTCTTCGCAAAAAATCAAACATTAAATTAACACCATAAATATATAGGAGAGGAAGAGATATAAAGCTATGTATTAAACCAGATAAAAAAGATAACAGTACACAAAAACAAGATTGTTACAAAAGCAGCAATTAAAAGAGCTATAAGAATATCTAGCATTTTAAAGCCTCATTTTCAGAACAGATATATCAACTGCAAGGTAAACATACAGCACAAACAACCATACCTGTTAGCATACCTACAATAAGATAGTTTATTTCTCCGTCCATATGTTCTCACAACCAACCTAAGCCCTGTAGCTAGGTTTTTATTCTGTTCTTGACTAATTCTATCAGGCTGCTATAAGACAGCTTTAACAGCTTTAGAATGGGAGATGTAAGAATCGAACTTACTAACCTCTACAGGACTTGATCTTAAGTCAAGCGCATTTTCCAATCTGCCAAACTCCCTAATTGTAGTAGTCTAAGCACAAAGTTTACAAGAGTGTGGAATGTTGTTTACCCGCTTCGATTGTAGGCAATCTCATGGTTGCCTGTCGTACTACGGCAACAAAGTAAACCTTGTGATTAACTACTATTATGTTCAAGCAGGGCATTTAATGACTGAGCCCGCAACAGCCGACCAAATTTTTTGAAGCAGTCTACATGGTCCTTAGACTCCACGATGACTTACTTAAGTGGGAGGGAAGGTGTTTAGTATAGCTGTCACCTTATCAGCATGCCTGAGCAGTTTTTATTACCCGTCAACCAGCAGGCTTTAGACGAGACGATGATTATTCTCTTCACGTTTTTAATTTATAAAGATTATTGCACAGAGCCCTTAGTAAGAGTCTGTGACAACAGGCTTAATTTGCTTTGCCTGCAATAACTATATACGCGCTTATTGTTTAAATAGCTTTCTATTGGTTGTTTAGGCAGTTGAGATTTATTTAACGCCATGATGGTTCAGGCATTGTACAATAATTCTCTAACATTTTTACTGCTTTAATGTTTCTATTCTCCTTTGGAGTATTTTCAATATACCACAAGAGTAATTTAATGTTTATTGCTTTCATATTTTTTCCTGTTTTACCATTATGTTGTATTGAAGTGTGTAAATCTCTAGGTACATATAATACTATATCATTGTCTTTAGCATTAATATCAAACGTATACCTTAAATGATGACAGTCAGAATTTTTAAACCAATTATTAATAGGTTTGTACCCTAGTCCTCTTCTAATTTGTTGTTTCTTACTCCAAGCAGCTTTTCCTTTAGGAGTTGAGGCATATTTTTTATTTATAGAAAGCTTATGAATAGGATCTGCATCATACTTTTCTTTAGATCTAGCAGAAATTTCAACTTTATTTGTTTTTCTGTACTGCTTTTGAAAGGCTATAAATTCTTCTCTACGCTCAACGTACTGTTCCTTTCGATAAGTAACCAAACGCTGTGCGTTCTTTTCAAGATATTCTTTACTATAAGCAGCTTTACAACTTTTACATACACTACGCCCTTTTCTAAACTCACTTGCTTTCCCCACAAACCCACATATAGAGCAAGTTTTTATTTCCTCTGGGTCATAGTAACACACAGGGTCTTTATGTGTCTCACGATACTTCTTTAAGTAAGTATTATTACAGTCTTTGCATATATTAGCTTTCTTAACAAATAATTCATCATTACCAAATTTCCCACATACTCTACATTTTTTCATCATACTTCCTCCATATAAATAAAGGAAACAAATTAGTGCCTCCAATAATTATCAATTGTTACTTCTGCAACACAGGGCAATGCACTTAAATACATTCTTCCTGCTATCTCCATTTCTTCTTTTAGTATGTTTCCTACTTCCTCTGCCTCCTCTGCCTTACACTCAAGGACTAACTCATCATGCACCATGTTAATGAGCTTAACACCTCGTGGCTCAAGCCTCAAGAACAGCTTACCCATTGCATACTTTATCATATCAGCACAAAGTCCCTGAATTGGAAGGTTTTTACCCCTGTTCTTTACTGTATAGTCCTGCGTTTCTACACCAGGTTCCCTACTACTGCAAAGCCTACCTGCCATGGTATAAACATATCCGTTCTGAAAGCTTCTTTCTCCTGCAGCAGATAGATATTTAGTAACTTTAGGATACATGTTTTGAAAGGTTGCTTTCATGTTCTGTGCTTCTTCTTCTGAAATGTCAACACCTATATTCATTTTTAGGTTTTCTTTTAATGTCAAGGCGCCTAACCCATAGTTTAATCCGAAGTTAATC
>JALOBO010000012.1 GCA_023228225.1 Clostridia bacterium | reverse complement strand
CAAATACCGATACAGAAATAAAAGAATACATTGGTGTTGTAGTGGAAATTGAAAAAGAAACATTGGAAATTTCTATTGTAGAAATTAATGAAGGTAAGTCTCTTGAATTTGCTTTTAAGCGTTAAATAAAATATTGCAATTTCAGACTATATTTTTTAATGTCAGTATTATAAACAGTTATTGTATTTTTAATAAGCGCACTTTATACACTAAAATCGTCAGATTCCTGTCGGGGATGCTGACGATTTTGGTCTAGGGGACTGACGATTTTTGGGTATGTTTTTTGGTCGATTTTAGAGGTTTTCGATTCTCCTACGAATTCTCCTACGAATTTGTGTTTTGCGATGTGCTTGAAAGCCTTATATTTAGGGCTTTGTAGCGATTTTAGTTTTTGTGAAATTTTGCCAAATTTTGCTCAAAAACGCGATTTTTTGGAAAAAAGGCAAAATCTCCTACGAATTTCCTACGAATTTTTTTAAAAATTACGAAAATGCCTGTTTGCTAGATTTTATGAAACTTTGCGAGTATAAAGTGGCTGAAAGCCTTATTATATAAGGGTTTTATCTTGTTGTAACTTTAGTTATTTTGTGTTATAACATTCTATAATTTGTTAGCAGGTAATTTCTCCTAAGGCAAAGATTGGAAGTTCAACTCTTCTCGGGGACACCAAAATATATTTAAAGGGGAAAATATTATGGAAAATTTTGTTTATTTTTTAAAAGGGGCATCAGGTGATCAACTATTTGTATATGAAGATAAAATAGTTATTAAACACAAAGGCATTATGAATTTTATTGCAATGGGAATAAAAGGGGAGAAAACTATTTACTACTCAGATATTACCTCAATACAGGTTAAACCTCGTGGCGTATTTGTTGGGTATATTCAATTTTCTTTATCGGGCGGAAACGAAAGTATAAAAGGACTATATGATGCTATGCGAGATGAAAATACAGTAAAAATTTCTTCTAACACTCAATTACAGATAGTTATTAATTATATTAATGAGAGATTAAAAGATCAAAAAACTAAAACTAAGACGGAAATTGGTAATAATAATAAAACGCAAATTTTTGATGAAATAAAAAACTATAAAAAACTCGCCGATGAAGGTGTAATAACACAAGAAGATTTTAATCTAAAGAAAAAGAAATTATTAGGTTTATAGTATATAAAGATAATAACAACAAAATTCAGCGATTTTTAATAAAAAATTTTCCAGATGGATTAGCAAATAATCAAACAGGTAGCGTATTAGGTTTCTAGAAATTTTTAGTAATAGTCAATTAAATGCTAATAATCTTTTGTTTAATTTTTTCATCGGTAACTAATTCGGGAACAAAATTAATTTTTTTTAACTGGTTTTTTTGCCCTTCAATTACTATTTGTTCTATTTTATCGACATACAAATTACCAAGCGTATCTATATAGTAGATATAAAGAAATTTCATGCAAGCTGGTTTCGCCAATCTTAGATGGACTGCCCTTTCTTCTTTATCTATTTCTATTCCATGTATGTATTTAGACAGTTCACTCTCGACACCTAAAAGTGATCCATGCTGAACTTTGTATGCGGAAATATATTTTTCTATTATTTCTTGAAGAAATGCACCATTGCCACAACTATTATCAATAATGTGTTTCTGTAATATTTTTTCACCAGAATAGTCGACAAGATTTAAAATATCATTAACTATGTGTGCAGGTGTATAAATCTGTCCAAGATTTTTAGTTTTATTTAACATCTTTGCCTCCTATTCTTTTCATATTATATCATAAAAATTTCTAAATTAGTTCTAATTTTGATAACTATTCTACATAAATAATGCCAAATCCTTTTATTTTCCCATAAGAACTACTTTTTATTTTTTTAAAACATCTTTTGAAAGATATTCAAAATTCATTTTTTTAGCCAAATATGAAGCATCGAGGTTATGTATTTTTATATAATTAAAATCTTCTTTTTTATGTAAAATTATTGCTTTAATTTCACCGTTACAATTTAGATATCGGTTATATTTTAAATTTTAAAATAAACCAAATCAACTAATTTTTAATGTTGTTTTTTATTAAATAAAAATAGAAAAAAATAAATCAAAATTTACAATCAGTAATATTCCGTTTAATTGTTTGCAATTGGCGGAATATTTTTGTATAATAAATTTATTAGAGTACATTAAAAACGCTTTTGATTTATCATAATTAAATTAGGAGAAACGGATGGAAGAAATTAAAGTAAGTTTGACAAATGGGGATATCGTCAATTCAATTAATTTATATGAAGAATTAATATATGGCGCAACGGGTTTGCTTATTGATAAAGATAAATCAAAAAATCTTGATAAAAATGTTATGGCCATTAATCCAAAATCAACCGAAAAAATGAAAATAATCATAAAAGAAAATGTCGGTGATAAAGCAATTTTACTTATTCCAGCGCACATAAAAGAACATTTTGATTTGGCAAAAAAATACGGTTTAAATATAAAAGCCGTTGTTGCTCCTTATTTTTTAGGTGAAGGGGAATTTACTTTAAGACCCGATTTGCCTATTCAAAATAGAAAGAGTGTTATTGCAATAGTAAAAAACAAGGTAAATAATACATATCTATGCGTTGATTCAAAAAACAGAGTTTGCAAATCTTTTGTTTTGGGCGGAATAGAAAGTGG
The DNA here is from genome assembly GCA_023228225.1 of Clostridia bacterium. GTDB lineage: Bacteria > Bacillota > Clostridia > Christensenellales > UBA1242 > JALOBO01. Next base: position 35,868 of record JALOBO010000012.1, on the reverse strand, counting down.
GGAAACACCCGAACAAGCTGCTTTAAGAGAAATAGAAGAGGAAACGGGTTATTTAAATGTAAAGGTTTTAAATATAAGTTTTTTAACACTTCACAATCACTTTTTTGCCAACTATAAGGGCGTAAACAGATATTCAACCCTTAATATAGTTTTTTGCGAATTAATAAATGATGAAAAGACTACCCTTGATGAAAAAGAAAATTCTGAACATTTTGTTTGCTGGATAAAAAAAGAAAAATTAATGGATTTTTTGTCTGTACCAAATAATAAATTTGCATGCAAAATTTTGTTTGATGGCGAAAGTGCATATGAGGGCGATGGAAAAATGATTAATTCAAATGAATTAAATGGAATGACAAGAGAAGCGGCAAAAATATTCCTTAAAAATTAAATTAGTTTAAAAATGTAGATATTATTTGTTAGGAAACACAAATTTTAATATAGGAGGTATGATCAATTTGAAAAAAATACTTGCATTAATGTTTTGTATTGTTTTTATGATTTGTGGTAATTTATTAATTCTTTCTAGTTGCACCGATGATGATGATGATGATATTATAATCAATACTGGTGAGGATTTATCGGCGTATTTTGATCCGACATTGTCGACCGGTACAATTGAATTTACTGACTCTATTTTGAATTTGGAGCATTTTGAACGAATTATTCCCTTGGGACAAATAAATCCGCCCGGTCACTCATTTCCAACCGACCACATTTATTTTGTATTAAGTGGAAGTGCACGCCCAGTTTATGCACCTACTGGCGGAAAAGTTTTGTATATTGAGGAATCTGGTATGTATGGTGATGGTGCTATAAGAATTGGCGTAACTAGCACTATGGCATATTATTTAGGACATGTTTTTGTTAGCGAAGGTTTGCAAGTAGGAGATACAGTTGTAGCGGGAACCCAAATAGCAACTAGTGGCAATACTGTCTGTGTTGATTTTGGAGTACTTAATAAAAATATTAACAATGGTTTTTTAAGCCAAAAACATCCCGCCAGCACTATATATGGAGATAAACCTTTATCATACTATACAGAACCTTTGCGTACTGAACTTTATGCGTTGGTGAAGCCGCCACAACCATCAGAAGACCCGAGTTATGTTTATAATGAAGAAGTAACTGATGGCGAGTTTGCCCTTGATGAAACAGGAACACTTTGTGGAAATTGGTTTATTGAAGGCTGCTTTAATGAGGGTGGCTGGTACGAATGGGAAGATACATTAGCGTTTGGCTATGATGTTTATTATCCTGACCAAATCAGAATTGGAAGTGGAAAATGCAGCAATGCATTTGCTATTAAAAACGAGGATAACCTTATAAGACCAGAAAATGTTAGCATGGCATCTGGAGTGGTAGCGTATTACCTTTATAACGCAAATAATACCTCTAAGGGCTTACCCACGGTGGCACGCATTGGGTTAATGATGGTGCAAATGTTAAGTGACTCACGTATTAAATTAGAGATTTTTGATGACACAACAAGCATTAGTCGTGAATTTACAAGTGCTTCACTTTATTATGTACGTTAATTTTGATAATTTTATGTTTGGCGCATTAGATTAATTGTTTCTATGAAAAAAATAAAAAAACATAATTAATTTATTTTTTTTAAAAAATAATGATATAATAAATACAGGAGATTTAACATGAAAAAGAAATTATTTACAATTATTCTTGTACTTTTTATGTTTTTGCCTTTTTTTATAAGTGGTTGCGGTAATAGGGCTGGTACAACTTATATCACAATCTATCCGGAAGAATATAAAATAGTGGTTAGAGTTGATACTGGTACAATTTTTTGTGAAGAAACTTTTATTAAAAGTGGAAATATTTATTATTACGAATATCAAAGTTACAATGATGATTTTGCTACAATTGGTGGCATAAATAACAAATATATTGGCATAAAAGATGTTGTCGGAAATTATACAAATTATTCTTTGAATGATACCGACTGGTATGAAAATGACTCAATTAGTTTTTTAAATAATTGGGGTTTAAATTTATATTGCAACGCACCAAACTTTGCCTTTGAAGATTCTGAAAAACAATCTGATGATACTGTAAATGGCGCTGAGTGTTATGTTTATGAGGCAGATGGCGTTACCTACAAAATTTCAAAAAGTACAGATCATATTGTTTGGTTCCGTTACGCAGAATCAACAAGCAGTTATATTAAATATGAAGTTCAATCTTTAACGATGACTGATGTTTTAAATGGAATTTCAACCGAAGGCTTACCCACCGGTCATTAGTTTTAAATTTATACAAAAAGTAAGTTTAAAAAATACACAAAAATTAGTTTATAACGAGCAAATTTTAAAAGCAAAACGGCAATGCTTTTCAAAGTTTTTTGGTATTGACTAATTATCTAAGTGTGGTATAATTATATTAATGGAGGCTTAACGAACATATGGAAAAAGCCAAGTTTTATTTACAAAAATTAGTTTGTGCATGTATACTATTATTAGTATGTATTTTGTTTACGGGCTGTCCCGCTTACGAAGTCGCAAGTTTAAGCGTAGATACTTTAACTATTCCGCAAAATATAGCATACGAAGATTTAATTCTTGAAGATGTAGAATTTACTGTGACTTACAAAGATGGCGAGGTAATAACGGAATTCGTGTCGGCATATATGTTAAGCGATGAAGACATTACAAAGTTAAGTACCGCTGGCACGCATATTATTACAATAAACTATATGCAAGCCACAACGACATTTGAAATAACATTGATAGAAAAAATTTATGCAAATATGGAAACTATCATTATAGATTCTCAAACTTCTTCCGAATTTACAGATTTAGATTATACTGTGGATACTTCTGATCACGATCCGGCATACATATATTTTGAAGATGCTGAACTTGTTGACGCATTAAACTTTGAAGATTATGGAATTACCTCTCAAGTGGCCGGCGACTACGCTTACACGTTGGAAGATTTGCAAAAATATACTAATTATTCTTTGATGCATTTTAATGGAACTATAAAAAATTTATCAGGTTTAGAATATTTACCCGTGATTAGATATATTTATTTAAATAATAATGATATCTGTGATATTACGCCATTAAGTCAATTAACTAATTTAGATACTATATTTATTCAGGGTAATCACATAAAGTCTTTGGAGGCATTAACTAACTTAACCAAATTAACATATTTAGATATTTCAAATAATGAAATCAATGTATCCGCTTATAGTCGTACGATTGATTTAAATGAAATGCAGTATTTAGAACAAATTAAAGCAAACAACCCAGGTCTATTAAGGCAAGATGGGAAATATAACATTTTTTATTTTACTCAGCAAATGTATTTTGATGCTAGTAGAATAACCGAAAACACTCCAACATGGGAACTACTTGTGGTATCTGTTTTAAATATTGATTATACAGTAACTAATGCTGATGAAACTCAAACTCGCTATCAATATTCTGCCGATGAAACTGATTTAGAATTAATGAAAGAAACATTACGAACATTTGAAATAATGGCTGAAATTGCATCAAATTATCAAATAAACATTGTAATTACAAATGTAATTTACAAGGATACAATAACTGATATGTACAAATATTTTTCTAGTGAAGAGTATAAAATAAATATTGACGATATACCTAATTTAAATGTGAATTTTGATGACTATGATAGTTACGCCGTTTTAGGTTTTCATGGCGATATTCCATTTCAAGTAGCCGGCACTTGCAGAGCGGGAGTTATTAAAACTGAAATATATATTCCTTTTGCAAAAGATTATGATTCTTATAATAAACAAAAACTGGCAAGGCTTAAACTTGCAAAAGATAATAAAATCACCGTAACAGAGTGTGTGTTATCGCACGAATTTGTGCACGCGGTGGAGCAATATTGGTTAACCCGAAAAATACAAACGGGTGATGAAAGCATAGTCGTACCAGAATGGCATTACGTAGAACATTATTCTGGCTATCAGGATGTTACGCTTGGTGATATAATTACAGTAGATCCATATACAGTTATGAAATATTTTAGTGCAACGTTTTTAGATCCAGACACACAAGAATATCAAGGTGTTACCGTAGCAATGTGGCAAGAAACTCCACTTGATTATTTATCTCACCTACCTAACGAATAGGCAGAATAAAGTATGCGGTTAAAAAGGGGAACCAAAAACGCTTGCAAGCACGAAGTGCGTACAAGATTGAGTTTTTGGTTTTGCTTTTAATTAATTAAAGTGTACTTGTATTAATGATAACACATTTGTGCCACTTGATGTGGTTTTTAAACTATGACCGGTTTCACGGTTGTGTTCTGTTGTGCTTGGTACGGTTGCTGCTTGGTACATTCTACCCGCGGTATTGCTTACCCCACACCAATACCCGCTGGTTGCAGTCTCGCCATCTTTTAATAGGACATCAGCCTTTCCGTAGACAACTACTTTTACAGGTGAGCCATTTATAATTCCAGTTTCATAAATTACACCTATTGGCATTTGTGAATTTGCGGGGGCTATATCCACGCCATTATCAACAGTTGTTGATGCTACAACAATAGTACCCTTTACACTTGTACCAGTGTTATTTGTAAAGGTTTCAAAAAATCCGCCTTCAGTTGTCATGCCATTTGTCCCACTACCCAGTCTAGCGGTAAACAGCCCATAACCTACAACTCCACCCATATTTTATACTACGATATAAGGGACAGCCGCTTGTTCTGCCACACTTAATAATAAATAATTAGCCTCAGTAATTTGCTGATCAACCCACGCGGGAATACCCAAAGCCCTATTCCAATACCAATAGGTGCTAGTTGCAGTAACATAGGCATAATCCGCTAGTGAAGCAAGTGGATATGCGGTTGAAAGTAGTATGCTAGTGGCATATTCTCCTTTATAAGTTTCAATTGCTGCTGGCGGTAGTTGTGAAACTGGAATTACACCAGTACCATCTAATGTTGCTATACCATTTGCCACGCCTTGTTTTGCTACAAATAATTCATAACTTAAAGCACTTGCCATTTTTAATTCTCCTTTTAAGGCATTACAATCCATAATATGCATGGATTAAATTTTTGGTAATAATTAAGTTTTTTATAAAAATATTCTCTAATATAAATCATTTTCATAATAGTTAACCTTAATTTAAATTATTGTAAAAATAGATTCGGTTCTTCATTATCATTGTATGTAAAAATTAGAAAAATAGTTTATAAGATATCACATATTTTAACATATGTAAAAATCTGTTATTTTTGGTTACAGTTGCATATTTAAATTTAAGTACGACATACTAAATTTGAAGAGGGACATTATGCTTAATAGCAAAAAACTTGAAATAAATAAGATTGTTTTTTCAAATGGACTAAATAATTGCCCTGACTTAATAATGCGAGAATTTAAAATATGCAAAAAAATTTCCGCTTGTTTAGTATATTTGAACACATTAGTAGATGCGGATTATATAAATCGGGATATAATCAGTAAAATTTTAGATTTGAAAGATGTTAAAAAAAAAGATATTTTTAAATACATAAAAGAAAATGTAATTTCAAATTCCGAACTTAAAGTTGTTGAACTTGAAAGTCATGCAATTGATTTAATTCTTACAGGTAATGCTATATTACTAATTGATGGCGAAGATAAAGCAATAGCACTATCTATTCAAGGTTGGAAATTACGACCAATACAAGAGCCACCAAATTCGGTTGCAATTAAGGGCCCACGAGAAGGATTTACAGAAGATATAAAAATTAATATTTCACTTTTGAGAAGAAGACTTGTTACTCCTGACTTGTATATAGAAGAAAAAACAGTAGGCAAATATACAAAAACCAAAATATGCGTGTGTTACATAAATACTATTGTAGATAAAGAGATTGTTAAGGAAATAAATAAAAAACTAAATGAAATTAGTATAGACGGAATTATTGATTCAGCGTATATTCAAGAATTTTTAGAACCATTAAATGATAGCATTTTTAAGCAATCAGGCTCATCTGAAAGACCAGATGTTATAACTTCAAGGCTATTAGAGGGAAGAGTCGCAATTTTAGTAGATGGTTCACCTGTTGTTATTACAATACCATTTGTTTTAATAGAAGATTTTCAAAATCCAGAAGATTATTATGGAAAAACTGCTCGAGCAATTTTTGTTAGATCTATTAGATTTATCGGAATAATGTTCTCGTTATTTTTACCTGGAATTTATGTTTCAGTTTTATTATATCATTATAGAGTAATACCTTTAAGGTTGCTAATTACTATTGCAAATGCAATTGAAGGTATACCAATGACTCCGGTAATAGAAACATTTTTTATTATAATACTATTTGAAATTTTATATGAAGCAAGTTTGCGAATGCCTAAATATTTAGGCATGGCTCTTTCAATTGTAGGGGGAATTATTATTGGCGATATGGCTATTAAATCAGGCATAGTAAGCCCACCCGCTTTAATAGTAGTTGCACTAAGCGGACTAACCATTTATACCGCACCCGATGCCGCCCCGCAATTATTTATAATGCGCATAGGTTTTACAATTATGGGTGCAATGCTTGGTTTTTTGGGAATTGTACTTGGAATAGTATTTGTGCTTGCACGACTTTCAAATTTTGATTCTTATGGGGCAGCATACTTAGGGCCATGGGCACCAAACATTCCATCTGGTAAAAATGATGCAATAGTTAAAGCCAAAACAAAAAATATGAGTGAAAGACCTGAAAGTATACCAAATATAAACAATGTGAGGACAGAATAATGAAAAAAATAACAGCGGGGCAAGCCGGCGTATTAATGTTTCTATCATTCTGTTCTTCTAAATTTTTAACTATGCCCTCAGCGATTTCCGCTATGGTTGGTCGTGACATATGGGTAGTTGCCACATTTGCTTTTATACTAGAAACAATTCCTATTTATTTTATTTTAAAATTTATGCAAAAATATCCGGATAAAAATTTAAAACAAGTACTTGAAAAAATGACTGGCAAAATATTAACAAAAATCATTATAATATTTTATGCAATAACATTTTTTATAAAACTTGTCATATTAAGCAAAGAAATACATAATTTCCTTATTGATGCACTTTATGATCGTGTCACATGGGATTTGTATTTAATTCCCGTACTGCTGATTATGGGATATGTTACATTTTTAGGATTACGATCTATTTGTAGAACTAGTCAAATATTTATTTATGTAATAGTATTTGCACTTATAGTGGCGTGTTCGATAGGTTTAATGAGTGCGGATATAACAAATACATTACCAATTATGCAAAATGGATTTGGCGTAGTTTTTCACGGGACAATTAAACATTTATTTAATTTTAGTGATAGTATAATTTTATTGATATTTTTGGGTAATGTAAAACCTGAACCTAAAATGGCAAAAAAAATCGGATTTGGCATTGGTTCCGCAATGATTATTACTATTATTTTCTATATTATTTTTAATGCGGTATATGATAATTTGTCGCTAGGTAATAGGCAAGGTATTGCAAATATAGCACAATTTATTCCAAATATATCTTCGGTGCTTAGACTAGATTGGTTTACTACTATAATTTGGATAGTGGTTGTTTTATTAAAATTTTCAACATTGATGTATTGCGTATATGTTTGCTTACTTGATAGTTTTGGATTAAAAAATAACGGATATGTGCTAATAGGAATAGGTGTTGCTGTATATCTTATTAGCATAATTCCAACCTTAAACATTGAGTTAACAGCAAAAATATTTTATAGCACACCATTTACGATAATGGGATTAGTACAGTATGTGATACCATATGCATTCTCAATATTTTTAATAATAATGAAAAAAGATCAAAAAAAATTAAAGCGTAATAAAATAAATGGATTGCTAATTTCGGAGGCATGCAAAAATGTTTAAAAAAATATTTAAAAATAAAATTTTTGTTTGTTTTTTAATAATTGTAATTATGTTTTTTCCATCAGCAATGTTTACTCCCTCTGAAATTTCTGGGCGAGTCATTATTACAGCAATAGGCATTGATGCCACACCAATAGATAATCAAATCATGTATGAAGTAACAGTACAAATGCTTAGAGCGGGCGGGGCTAGCGGAAACACATCAAATAATCTAGGAATAGTATCGGTTACCGCAACGGATATAACGGCGGCACTAGATTTAATTCAATTAAAAGTGGGTAAAAAAGTTGGATTCGCGCTATGTAAATTAATTATTTTAAGCGATAGCGTGTCTAATGAAAATCTTGTTAATGTATTAGACTATTTTATAAGAAGTGAACAATTAGGACTTAATACTGTGTTAATTAATACAGATGCCCGTGCAAAAGAAATTATTCAAACAAGTGCTGAGTTAGATAATAATTCATCGTTTTCACTACAAAGAATAATGGATTTTAATATGGAGCATATTAATGCCACAAGTACAAGTATTGGTGACTTTTTTAAAGAATACTATTGCTATGGTAAAGCCAGCATTATGGCTTTTTTACAATTAGAAGATATAATTTCAGAATCAAGTGAACAATCTTCCGGTGGGTCAGGTGGCGGTGCTGGTAGTGAAAGTAATAAAGGTAGCGAAAGTGGCTTAGGCGGTTTGGGAGGCGGAAGTGGCGGAAGTGGCGGAAGTAACGGGAGTGGTGGAAGTGGCGGAAGTGGCAACGAATCATCAGGTGGACAACTCACGGATTCAAGTGATCTAACAAAAAAAGCAATAATAACAAAAGGTACATTAAGTGGTGGCGTTCAAAGTTCTTCTAATATGATACCGGCTGTTATTAATGAAGGGCGTTCAGCGGTTTTTAAAAAAGGAGTAAAAGCTGGAATGCTTAATCTAGAACAAACAAGAGCAATTAAATGGTTAAAACCATCAGGCGATAATCGAGGGACGCTAACATTAAAAAATGTCAATGGGAAGGATTTTCATAGTGCTGATGTTACGGTAAGAGTGGAATCAAAAAATTTGAAATTAAAGGCATATTTTGATGGCGATATTCCTGTATATAAAGCGGTTGTAAATATAGATGTAAAAGTTTTAGAAATTTTACAAGAGGATATATCTATTGATCTTTTAAGCACACTAAGAACATTTGTTGAATGGCCACTGGAAGATGCAATTAGAGCACAAATTCAAAGTGAAACCCAAGACATTTTTGATTATATGAAAACAAACGATGTTGACATAATTGGCGCATGTAGATTTTTTAGTAAATATCAACTAAAAAAATGGAATAAATATTTAGAGCCATATAAATTGGGTGAAAATGACTATGAGGGATATTTAGAAAATATAAGGCTTGAAGTTGAAGTTAATATTTATTCAAAATATTAAGAATAAAAAAATTTACAAGCAAATAAATTAAACTAAAAAACAACTTGATTTTTGATAGTTTAAATGATATAATATCCGCATACAGTTAAATTAACTGTTCCTTGTTTTAACTTTAAGTTAAAGCCGTTTAGTCCAAAAGGAGGTGCAATATGAATAAGTATGAAATTTTGTACATTATTTCAGGAAGTGCAGATGAAGTTACTCGTGATGCCTTAACCGAAAAGTTTAAGGATTATGTTATTACCACAGGCGGAACTGTTGATAACATTGAAAAATGGGGACTCAAAAAATTTGCCTACCCTGTTAATTACAAAAATGAAGGTTATTATGTTCTCATGAACTTTACTTGTTCGGCTGGAGTTCCCGCTGAAATGCAAAAGCTTATGCAGATTACCGAAAACTTAGTTCGCAGTATGTGCGTACGCAAGGATTAGAAAAAAATTTTTAAAATGGAGAAAAAATAATGAATAAAGTTATTTTGATTGGAAATTTAACAAAAGATCCAGAACTTGCCACTACTACAAATGGCATATCTGTATGCCGATTTACCTTGGCTGTAAGTCGTAAGTATAAAAATGCAGAAGGCGAGTATGAAACAGACTTTTTAAATGTAGTTGTTTGGCGCGGACAAGCCGAAAACTGTCACAAATACTTACGAAAAGGTAGCAAAGTTGCCGTCGTTGGTGCTATACAAACTCGTTCGTATGATGCGCAAGATGGTACAAAAAAATATGTTACCGACATTGTAGCCGATGAAGTAGAATTCTTATCTACAAAAAACAGTGAAACCGGAGATACCAAAAAATATGAAGCAGGCACAGATAATAAAGGGGCAAAACCCCCTGTAACAAATTTAGAGCCTGTTGATGATGATAGTCTTCCGTTCTAATAAAATATTAATAGGAGAAAAAATCGTGTCAGAATATAAAAAGAAAGATTATGGAAACGCCGATGATAAACTCGGCAAAAAAAGCAGAAGACCACTTAAAAAAAAGGTTTGTTCATTCTGTGTAGAAAAAGTAGAAAATATTGACTACAAAGATCTTGCTAGATTAAGAAAGTTCATCACAGAAAAAGGTAAAATATTGCCTCGTCGCCAAACTGGCGTTTGTGCAAAACATCAACGTGAACTTGCAAGTGCAATTAGGCGTGCAAGAGTAATGGCACTTTTGCCATTTAAAGGTGAATAATTTAAAAAACTACCGAAAGGTAGTTTTTTAAATGTAAAATGTAAAATGTAAAATGAAAAATTAATGTATAAATTCATTAAAGTGAAGTTGAGTAAAGTGCAATAGCGACCGCGGTTTGTAAATTTAATGAATCTATAATCGTGCTATGTGGTATTATCACACATTGCCCGACTGTTTTAAAGTTATCAGTAAGTCCGCTTGATTCGTTGCCAAATATAAATGAATAAGGCATTTGTGGTTTTAAATCTTGTAATGGCTTACTTGCTGATAACATAAATGGATAAAAATTACGGTTTTCAGGCTGTAATTTTTTATATTTTTCAAAGGTATCAAAATATTCAAAATTAATATGAAAAATTGCCCCCATTGAAGCACGGATAGTTTTGGGGTCAAATATATCAACTGCGGGCTTTATTATTGCTAAATCAGTGGCTGTAAATCCCGCCATAGAACGCATAATTGTTCCTAAATTGCCGGAATCTGAGGGATTAACAAGTACGATATGTTTATTCTTATTGTTTATTTTACAATTGTATTTTTTAAAAAAACCTACTGCATAGCAATTACTTTTAGGAGATAGGTTATTTATTTGTTTATCATTAATCTCACATTTAATGTGATGCTCTTTACATAATTCTTTTATTATTTCTATGCCATCACTATCTTTGGTTTTTGAAAAAATTGCAACCATAGTGGCATATTCGTATTTAAACTTTAACAGTTCTATTGTTAAAAATACACCAAGCGTGTAAGAATAATCATACTCTTTTTTATAAGTTTTAATCATATTTGCTCCTAAAATTATTATAGCATTAAATCATTATAAACTCCAATTATTTTTTATAATTAATAAAATGTTGCATAATTAATAAATATAATAAAATTGACTTTGATACTTAATTATTATATACTGTAAATAGATAAATTTTAACTTTTTGAGGTAAAAATTATGTTTCCTATTGAAGTAATTAATCTTAAAAAAATGTATGGCAATACCATCGGTACACTAGACGTATCGTTTAATGTACACGAAGGTGAAATTGTAGGCTTTATTGGACCTAATGGAGCAGGTAAATCTACCACTATAAAAGCAATACTAGGACTTATTAAACCAACATCAGGTAAAACTACTATATTTGGCGTAGATGCTTTTAAGAATGGGGATATAAAAAAGGAAGTAGGATATGTTCCTAGTTCGAATGCACTTTACGAAAATATGACCGCCATTGATAACTTTAAATTAGTTGCAAAATTAAAAGGCAGAGGTATGGAAAGAGTGAAAGACCTTGCCACGAGATTAGATTTTAATGTTAGTCGTAGAGTAAAAGAATTATCTTTTGGTAACAAAAAGAAAGCGATAATAATAGCCGCTCTTATGTCCAGTCCAAAACTTATTATTTTAGATGAACCGACAAGTGGCTTAGACCCTATTATACAACAAGCATTTTTTGATATTTTGCGTGAAGAAAATGCGCGCGGTGCTACAATTTTATTGTCAAGCCACATATTATCAGAAGTGCAAAAAATTTGCAATAAAATTGTGGTAATTAAACAAGGCAAAATTTTGACCGTAGAACAAATGGATACGCTTAGAGCAAAGCATTTAAAAGAAATAACATTTGAAACTAATTACAGCACATCACCATTACTACTCAACGGTGCTTCAAATATTGTTCAACAAGGAAAACTGTACAGTTTTGAATATAATGGTGAAATTAAAAAACTTATGGATTATCTAAGCGCTACTGATATTTTTAATATTACAATCTCAGATTGTGAACTTGAAAAAGTATTTATGCATTATTACGAATAAGAAACATCTACATTTGTAATAAAATAAGGAGAAATTTTATGAAATATGTTCCTCAAAAAATAAACAAAAATCCATTTAAAATATTGTTTAAAAATGAGTTTAAACAACATTTAAAGTCTTTTATTTGGTGGACAGTAATTATATCAGTGGTTATGTTTTCTTTTATTGCTTTATATCCACTAATGGCAGATATGATTAACTTAATGAATGCGGTACCATCAGAAATGATGGACGCAATGATAGCCATAACAGGCGGAGACTTAACGACAATTACTGGCTATTATGTTATGGAATCTACTGAAACACTTTTGATTGCGGGCTCTATATTTGCAGGTTTACTAGGAGTGTCACTTATCAACAAAGATTTTAATGGTGGAAGTTCGGAATTTTTATACGCACTCCCCGCTTCAAAAGGCGAGATATGGCGTAGTAAACTAACAGTTTTATTTACTCAAATTTTTTTGTTTAATTTAATTGTTTCATTGACTTCGCTTGCTGGAATGTATATTTTTGGTTCTGGCGTTAATATAGGCAGTTATTTTGCTTATTTCGGATTAGTGTTTATACTACAATTAGAGTTTGCAATCGTTTGTTTTTCTCTTGCTAGTGCTTTTAAAACAAAAGCAAATGCAGGAGTTGCAATGGCGATAATATTTATTTCTTTTATATTGAATATTATTAGAAATATTATTACGGAAGCAAGTTTTATAAAATATATTTCCCCGTTTGCTTATGTTAGCGGACTTGTAATGACAAATGGATTAAGTGAAGTAAACTTTGTATTACTTGCAATTGGTGCGGGTATATCAATTGTTGCACTTCTATTTGGAAGAATAAAATATAGTTACATAGATGTTGCTTAAAATTATAAAAAGCCCCGCTTACATATTGTAAGCGGGGCTTTTTACATATTATTTTATTATTCGGCTCTCGTGACATACAAAATAAACAATTTGATATTCTTTTGATACGGTTTTTATTAAATCCATAGCACTGACTGCTTTTTCATCATCTAAATTAACAAACGGGTCATCTAAAATAATCCAAGGTTTTTCCTTTTTAAATAATGTGTCAATAAGAGCAAGTCTTATACATAATTCAAATATATTTTTGTAACCACGGCTGTAATAATCTAGTTCTCGTTCTTGCCCAAATTCTGTAAATTTAATTTCTAAATTGGTGTTTAAATGCAAATTGTCTATCGGTAATTTTGTAATAAGTTTTAAATATTTTTGCACGCTCTGCTTCATTGGCTCTAAGTAGCGTGCGGATAAATCCTCATTTGCCTCCACTAATAATTTTGCAGTTTCTTTTATAATGTTTAATTCATTAGATAATCTTTCTTTTTCTTGTATTAACATTTCTTTTTTGCTTTCTAGCAAGTTTATGTTGTCTAATTCTTCTTCAAGTTTGGAAATTAATACATTTGTTTTTGTACATTCATCACGCAATATACTTATATCATTCTGCATGTTCTTTTCTTGTTTTTGTAGTGTGTTTATATCAAAATTTATAGGTAAATCATTAAAAATTTTTCCTTTTTTAAACTCAGTAATTTTTTGCTCTTGTGTTAAAAGTTGCTGATTATATTTAAAAGAATTTTCAAGTGCAGTTTTTAGTTCGTAATATGAATCTTGATAATTTATCTTATTATTTGTATTGAAATTTGACAAGTATGCAGTTATTTGTTGTTCTGTATTAATAATATCTTTTTTTAATTCTGCAATATGATTTTCTTTATTGGCAATTTCAATTTTGGCGGTTTTTAATTCAATTATTATAGATTTCATTTCTGTTAACATCTGATAATAATCGCTATTATGTATGCCGTATTTAGAAACAAAATCATTTAATTTGCTTTCTATGTTTTTAATATTTTCTTCATTTAACTTATAGGTATTATTTAAACTATTAACTATATCGTTTTTAGAATTAAAGACTGAACTACTTTTTAAAAGTTTTTTAAACTCAAATATTTCTATAAAACAAGTTGTAAATAAAAGTATAATGCCAATATAACCAACTATATTGTTAATAAAAAATCCAATTATACTAACTGCTAAAAACAAAATCGCTAATTCTGTTAAAAAAATAAGTTTTTTTGGTTTAGATTTTATCGAATTCGTGCTAATATCACTAATTTGTGATTTTAAACTTTCATTTTGTTGTTTTAAATTAGTTAATTGTTGTGATTTTTGAATTAATTCATTTAAAATGTTTTCATCAGGGACATTATGATTAAAAAAATCAATGATATTGTTAACTTTTTGTTCGGGTTTTTTATTATCTTCAAGTACTGTAAGTTTGGTTTTAAATTCCGCAAGTTGATTTATATTATCATTCAATACGCCTAACTCAGTTTTATCTAAATTCTGGTTGTTTAATATTAATTTTGCTTTATCTAATTCAATTTTTATTTTTAAGCATTCCTGTTCTAAATTGTTTAAGACTGTTTTATTTGCTTTTTGCTCTTCTATGATGCCATATTCTCGGATTTGTTTTTTTATAGAGTTCAAATTGCTCTCGATTTTATCAATCTCACTATTTTTTGTAACCACAGTATTTTTGTAGCAGGTTATCGCTTTGACATTGTTTTCCAATTCATTAATTTGCTGAGAAATAGAGTTAATTTCAGCGCTTTTTTCGGCAATTTCACCACGTTCGCCCGTTTTAGAAAGTATGGAGCGCTTTTTATCCAAGATTACGAGTGCTTTTTCTAAATCCTGTGTGTTATCCGCATTATTTATAATACTGTTTAATCGACTAATTGTTCCAACTGGCTTAGTGTCTAGTGATTTTTGTGATACAAAAGTGCTTCGGCAATACGATGTGCAATCCAGTTCGAATATTTCCCCACCGATACTTTGTGAATAATTTTTGGATTCTTTACCAGTAGACAGGTCTATTAATTTAAAAGTGTCCTCAATCTCTTTTTTACCGAAAAATCTTTCTATTTTATATTTCTTCCCACTAATTTCAAATTCTAAATTGCCACCATAACTTCCGCTTTGCCAAGGCATAAATTTTTTTCGGTCATTTTCATCTAAATCTTGTACTCGGCTTGCGGGCATTCCGTAAAACATTGCTTTAATAAAGTAGGCTAATGTGGATTTCCCCCAGCCATTTTCTTGTTTAATAACATTAAGATTGCCATTAAAACTGTATGTATAACCTTGTAATTTGCCGAAATTTTCTATGTAGCATTTTATAAGTTTCATTTTTATTCTTCCCCCTTCAAAGCGTTTATTCCGCAAAGAATAATGCTATCTTTTTCCTGTTTGGAGTAATCGGAAGACATAACTTTTCTTATAAATTCGCCTTTTAATGAAATATCGTTTTCATAAACTTTTGGATCGATTTCTAGTGTGCTTTCATCTTTTATTTTTGAAAAATAATATTTATTATTTAGTTTTGTACAGAAAAGGTCAATATTTTTTTCTAATTCAAGTTTATATTTGCCGGTAAGCACTATTCTAATCAAGTCATCTTTTGAAACACTTTTAATTAATTCGCTAATACTTTTTTCTATATCATACCAGTTGTTTTTGCCGGTAATATCATAATAAAATTCATGCATAATCCTTTTTGCAAAGGGCACAAATTGATCTTTTATGGAGTCATTCTCAATATTAAGTAAGACGAATCCTTTTTTGCCACATTCATCACTGCCTCTGCCTTCTAAACAGCCCGAGTAGCAATAAATGCCACGATCATCAATTCGTCCCTTAGAATAAGTATGTATATGACCTAATGCTAAATAATTTATATATTTGTTTTTTAATTTTGTTATATTGATTAAATCGGCGAAATCTTTATTGTCGTACTTGGATATTTGACCATGTAAAATCGCTATGTTTATATTATTTTCATTAAATGCTAACGTGTGGTAAAGTAGTGCGTTGTTTGTACTGTTTAACTTTGCACCAGCAATAGTTACATTTTCATAATTATGATAATACCATTCTTCACTAAACAGTTTTAGATTATTTGGAATATCGCCGATTTGTGAAATTAAACTATCTTCATCGTGATTGCCGGATAAGTATAAAAAATCAATATTATTATATTTTTTGATTATATTTAAAATACGATTTTTTGTTATTGCTGAAACTCTTACGCAGTCAAACATATCGCCGGCAATTATAATAACACAAACATTATTATTAAAAGCATATTCCGCCATGTTTTCAAATGTAAGTAAAATTTCTTTTTTTCGCTCTTGTGCTTTATTTGCAGTCAGATTAGTTTCCATTTTAGAATCTAAATGCAAATCTGAACAATGAATTATTTTCATAAACGCTCCTTAAACACATTACATTATACCATATACGATTAATTTTAAAAAGCAATTTTTTTATAAAATAGTTGTTCCGCTTTATGCCTTAAAATAAAGGCATTTAAAAGAATTTGTTAAAAAAGGATTGACATAGGGCTTTCATTATGTTAAGATAACAACGCACTATCGCGGGTAGTGTAATTTTTTGGGAGGTGTTCTCGTGAGAACTAAAATTACTCTTGCTTGTAGTGAATGCAAACAAAGAAATTATGACACCATGAAAAACAAGAAAAACGACGCAGAAAGAATTGAACTTAGTAAATATTGTGCGTTTTGCAAAAAACACACTCTGCATAAAGAAACAAAATAACACAGGAGGGCAAAATTATTATGGCTAATAACGTTGAATCTAAGCCTAAAAAGCCCAATAAGATTTTAATCAAAATCAAAGAAATTGGTTCGGAACTAAAAAAAGTATCTTGGCCTAAATTTTCTACGGTTGTAAAGCAAACTGGTGCGGTTATTGCTGTAACATTATTTTTTACTATTGCCGTTTTCTTTATTGACTGGGCATTCTCTGCTTTATACAATTTACTATCACAGGTTTTGAATTAAAAAAGGGGGACGGGCTTAAAAGCCTTCTTTTGATATGGAAAAAAGAATGGATACAGAAGCAAAATGGTATGTTTTGCACACTTTTACGGGATATGAGAACTTAGCAAAAGATAATTTGGAGAAAGTTGTAGAAAAAAACAGTCTCCAAGATAGAATTTTTGAAGTTACTATTCCAATGGAAGATGTTATTGAAGAAAAAAACGGAAAACGCAAACTTGTACAGCATAAAATGCTACCATGCTATATATTAATTAAAATGATATATGGTGATGACTTATGGCATACTATCACTCGTACACGTGGCGTTACTGGCTTTGTTGGGCCAAAAGGTAGACCATTAGAACTTAATGATGACGAAATTAGAAATCTTAAACTTGAACAAATTAAAGTTGATATCGATTTAAGTATTGGCGATAAAGTAGAAATCATTGATGGACCACTAAAAGGTTTCATCGGCGATGTTGTAAGGGTAGACCCTGCTCTTCAAAAATGCAAAGTCAATGTTTCTATGTTCGAAAGAATTACACCTGTTGACCTTGAATACATGCAAATTAAAAAAATATAAAAAAATCATATATGCTTTTTATCGGGTTATTCCGTTAAAAATATAGTGGGAGAAATGTAAAATTTTATATGCATTTCGCAAAACCACATAATGCCACTAGGCAGGAGGAACATAATTATGGCTAAAAAAATTACCGCAGTAGTAAAACTGCAATTGCCGGCAGGAAAAGCAACTCCCGCACCACCAGTAGGTTCTACACTTGGGCCCCACGGTATAAACATTCCGGGATTTACTAAGGAATTTAATGAAAAAACGGCTTCAATGGCTGGACTTATAATCCCCGTTGTTATTACGATTTATCAAGACCGTTCATTTACATTTATTCTAAAATCACCACCAGCAGTAGTTCTTATTAAAAAAGCTTGCAATATTGAAAGCGGTTCAAAAGTATCCAATAAAGATAAAGTTGGAAAAATTACACGCACTCAACTCGAAGAAATTGCAAAAACCAAAATGCAAGATTTAAACGCAGCAACACTTGATGCAGCTGTTTCTATGATTGCTGGTACAGCCCGAAGTATGGGTGTTACCGTTATTGATTAAGTGGGAGAACATAGTTCGTTATAACCACAAGGAGGATTTATGGGAAAGAAATATTTAGAAAGCGTAAAACTTATTGACAGGACAAAATCTTATGAGCCTAAGGAAGCAATAGAACTTGCTTTAAAGACTGCAAAAGCAAAATTTGATGAATCACTTGAATTACATGCCAGAATGGGTGTAGATTCTAGGTTGGCTGACCAACAGGTTCGTGGCGTTGTTGTACTTCCTAACGGGACAGGTAAAACTGTTCGTGTACTAGTTATTGCAAAAGGTGATAAGGCTGATGAAGCAACCAAAGCGGGTGCAGATATAGTAGGATCAGATGATATTATTGCAAAAATACAAAACCAAAATTGGCTTGACTTTGATGTATGTATTACTACTCCCGATATGATGGGAGTTGTAGGTCGTATAGCAAAGATTTTAGGACCTAAGGGACTTATGCCCAATCCTAAGAGTGGAACAGTTACTACTGATGTTGCAAAGGCTATTAAAGATGTTAAGGCTGGTAAAGTTGAATATAGACTTGATAAGACAAACAATTTACATGTAGTATTTGGAAAAGTTTCTTTTGGCTTAGAAAAATTACAAGAGAACTTTGAAGTTTTAATACAGGCTATTATTAAAGCTAAACCACAAACATCAAAAGGTCAGTATTTAAAGAGTGTTACCATTACCACAACAATGGGACCTGGTATTAAAGTTGGTTATAAGGCTGCAATATAATTAAAAAATTTAAAAACGCCCGTAAGGGTGTTTTTAAATGTAAAAGAATAAACAGTAAAAAGTATTGACAATTACTATAATTTTAGTTAAACTATACAAGTCAATTAAATAAATTCTGCTGTAGACAGCAAGTTTCATTTTTATAAATGATTTAAAGTGCATTACGCACGCTTGCCGAGGTAAGTTTGATAGTGGTTTACCGCCTTTAAAGTTATTTCGGCTTTAAGGGTTTATTTTTTGAATAACAATTTTATAAGGAGGTAAACAATGTCAGCTGAATTAGAAAAGAAAAAACAAGTTGTTGAAGAGATTAAGCAAAAAATCAAATCTTCAAAATCAATTGTTTTTGCAGATTATAGCGGTATAAATGTATTACAAGATACTGCACTTAGAGTTTCTTGCCGAAAAGCAGGAGTTGATTATAAGGTTTATAAAAACAGACTAATAGCAAAAGCGCTTGAAGAACTTAACATTAAAGGCTTTGAAAACAAGTTTGAAGGTAACACTTCCGTTGCGTTCGGTTATACTGATGAAGTAGCCGCGCCTAAAACAATTAGCGATACCGCCAAAACTGTTGAAAAACTAAAAGTTAAATTTGGCTTACTAAATGGTGTATTTGCTGATGAAAAGCAATTAAATGTGTTAGCAACACTTCCATCAAGGGAAACACTTATTGCGCAATTACTTGGTGTGTTAACTGCGCCAATTTCACAATTAGCAAGAACATTAGATGCTATTACACAAAAAAATTAATAAATTAATAAGGAGAAATAATATGGATATTAAAAGTATCGTAGCAGAAATCAAAAGTCTTACTTTATTAGAGGTAAGCGAATTAGTAAAAGCACTAGAAACAGAATTTGGAGTTAGTGCAACCACTTCGGTTGCAGCCCCAGTAGCAAATGTAGCAGTAGCCACAACTGTCGTTGAGGAAAAAACAGAATTTACTATTGCATTAAAAGAAGTTGGACCAAACAAAATTGCCGTTATTAAGGCAGTTAGAGAAATAACTGGTCTGGGACTTTCAGAAGCAAAGGCAGTTGTTGATAGTGCTCCATCAACAGTTAAAGATAACGTTCCAACCGCTGATGCAAAATTAATGGTAGAAAAATTAAAAGAAGCAGGTGCAGTTGCAGAAATGAAATAATTATTCCGTTTTTAACGAAAAAGCGAAATTAATTATTATCTAAAATTAAAAATTATAAAATTCCGTTTACAAAATGTAGGCGGTTTTTTTGCTTGTCTATATTGCTAATAAATTAAATGGTTGACATAATGTGTTATTTTTGTTAATATGATTTAAGGGTTAGTCAAAGGGGGAAAAGGATTTATATGAGAATAACTGATGCGAAATCTAACTATAATGGACTTGCATACATAAAAGCACTAAATACTTTTCAAGACTTAATCAGCGAAGGTTTTAATAAAAAAACTAATGTTGTATCAAAAATAAATTCATACTTGAAAAAATATAAAGTTGAGGATTTAAATACCCTTACAGAAATATTTGAATGCGAATTTAAAGAAATGAAAAAAGCAAACTTAAATATTATTAACAATAATAAAGAAGTGCTAGCCTCTGGTGGCGGTAAAAATGAACTTAATGATGCTAATGATTTTGTTTCTTATGTGCTTACAAATAAAGATGGTGTACCTATTAAGTGTGATATAAAATACGTTGATGACAATTTATTAATATTTATTAAAGGCACAATTAATAGTTATATATATAGTAATAAAAAATATATTGCTGTAAGAATGGAGCCGACAAAATTTAATTTAATTATAAATATTGATGAAAAACATAGTTTAAATATTGACAGCGACTACAATGAAATAAAAATAACAGAAGTAGAAGGTAACAAATTAACCTGTGAAGAATACTATGTAATAACCCAAAACGGACAAGATGCATACCGACATCAAAAAAACAGCAAAGAAAACATAATTGAAATTGAATAATAAATATTACTAATCAATTTTAAATTATACCATTAAAAAACAAACAATTATTTTGTTTGTTTTTTAATGGTATAAATGATATTATATATTAGGAGAAAATCATGCCAATAAATATAATATTGTCTGATAATTTGCGGGCGTGTACCAACAAATTAATACAAAATTTATGTAGTGATGAATTAGTAAATAATGAACATCATATTTTGGTCGTTCCTGACCGTTTTACGCTTGTTGCCGAAAAAAAAGTAATGTCAACGCTCTGTAAAACAGCGGTTTTTAATATAGAGGTGCTAACGGTTTCTAGGCTATGCAATGCCGTTTTAAATGATAGTACGCAAAAATATCTAACAGATAGCGGTGCTTTAATGCTAGTGCGTAAAATAATTTTATCGCATGTTAGTGAATTAAAATGTTTTAAAAAAGCAGTTCACAATGTTGGATTTGCCCAGTCGTTATTTGAAAATATGGTTGCATTAATGCGCAGTGATATTTCCGCATTAGATTTATTAAATGTAATTAATAATACAAGTGACACGGCATTAAAATTAAAACTTGAAGATATTTATTTAATATATGCGGATTACGAAAAAGAATTAGAACAAAAATATTCCGACCATTCAGCAAAATTTAACGCTTTTATAAACGCGGTATCTAATAGCACAATCATTAATCAATCCCACATTTATATGGCGGAATTTGACAGTTTTGCGCCACAAGATTATAGACTTATAGAAAACCTTATGAAATATGCTAAAAGTTTTAGCATTACTTGCTTTGATGAACAAAAAAACAACAAAGATACAATTAATAGCAATGTTTTTAATAATATTTACAGGCTTGCAAACAAATTGGAGCAGTCCGTAGGCATACAAAAATTTAATTCGTTATTAAATACTCCTTTTAAACATTTATCTAATAATTTGTACGCTTATCCGTTTAAAAAGTTTGATCTTGTTTATGGAGCCATTAACATTTATGAAGCAAATGATATTTTAGATGAAGTTACATACATGGCGCGGAACATTCGTGATTTTATTGTTAACCAAGGCATTCGTTATAAAGATGTCGCTATATTAACTGGTGCGTTTAACAAATATGATAAAATTATAAAAGAAGTATTTAAAAAATTTGATATTCCATATTTTTTAGACAATCAAGAAAATTTAGCAAACCACGAACTCTCACGCTTTTTACTTAGTGTTTTAGACATTATTAAAAACGATTTAAAGTACTCTGATGTTATGACATTTGTAAAAAATTATTTTTTTGGGCTAACAACCGAAGAACAAGATTATTTTGAAAATTATTGTTTGGAATACGGTATTGACCACAATAAATTTTTTGATTTATTTAAATTAGGTGTAAAAAATTCAGGTTTTAATATTGCCGAAAATGTGCGTAAAAGATTTATAAATTGTATAAAACCTTTATATGTTCAATTTAAAACAGAATTCAATGCGATGGATTTTGTAACTGTTTTAAATCAGTTTATGACAGATTGCAATGTGCCAGATAAAATAAACGCTTTATGTAATATTTATAACACTTCACATAACATTACGGAGCAAAAAACCACCGAGCAAGTGCTACAAAAATTGCAGATTATTTTTACTGAACTTGCCGAAATTTTAGGCACTACTACAATATCACTTGATGAGGTTTATGCAATATTTAATATGGGGCTTAATTCATCAAAAATATCATTAATTCCAGTCGCTATTGACTCGGTTTTTGTTGGCGATATTTCAATAAGTATGCCAGAAGAATGTGCTTATATTTTTGTTGCGGGGTGTAATTTAAATCAGGTGCCGTTACTTAAAGAGGATTGTGGCATAATAAATGACAATGAATTACAACATATTACTAAACTTGAACCAAGTGTAAAATATGTAAATTCACGACAGCGCTTTAAAATTCATCAAATTTTGTGTTTGCCACAAAAAAAATTGTTTGTATCGTACTCTAATTTATTGGAAAATGGAGAAAAAGCAAAACCATCATTACTTATTAAAGGCATTAAAAAATTATTTACTTATAAAGGCAAAGATTTACCAATTTCAAATTACGATAAAGAAATTATGCACAGTATTGATATTGATGAAAATTCAGAGGCAAAGCAGTATGCCACATATTTTAGTAGCAAAAATGTAGCACTTGATGAATTATCAAGAGCAATGCGTGCGTATAAAAATTTTCAAGATTATCCAAGTTTAAAAGCGTACACTGCGCTTTATTATTTGTTAGCGCAGAAACCGAATTCTTTAAAACAAATAGAACACAATTTGAATTATCAAAATCAAACAACAAATATTGAAAAAGCACGAGATCTTTTATTTAAGAAGCAGTATACAAAAGTTAGTCAAATAGAAACATTTTTTGAATGTCCCTTTAAACATTTTATGGATTATGGATTAAAACTTAAAAAACGTATGATTAGTGGGATTAATGCTGTTGATGCGGGCAACTTACTACACAAAACAGCCGAAATATTTGTTAGTACAACTAAGGGTGAATATATTGACAATATAAAATGCAAAACTTTAAGTCAAAATATAATAAATGCTATTTTATCACGTGAAGAATATATAACATTAATTAATGACGATAAAAACCGTGGTATTATTACAAGTTTAAAGGAAGAAGCAGTCAGACTTTGCTCCGCAATAAATTATCAAAATGCTAATTCGGCATTTAAAGTAATCGCAACCGAAAAAAAGTTTACCACAAATGCATTAACAAGTGGCAATTTACAAATCAAACTCGTAGGAGTAATTGATAGGGTGGATAAATACAATGATTATGTCAGGGTAATTGATTACAAAACTGGTAAGTGCGATATTAAATATAGCGAAATTTATTACGGTCTAAAACTACAATTACTTGTTTATTTGTATGTACTTATCAAAGAGTTTGGCTACAAACCGGCGGGGGCTTATTATTTGCCTATACATAACGAATTTAATGATTATAAATCAACAAGCCCTTATGAAATTTACAAATTGATGGGAATTTCGGAAGATAATATTGAAATTTTATGTGCAATGGATAAGCGAGTAGATTTTGACCACCCAAAAAGTGATATTGCGCCTTTTTCAATTAAAACAAGCACGGATAATAGAAATAATAATGTTTACGAACTCAGCCGTAAAAGTAATTTTATTGTGACAAAAGAAAGGATTGAAATTTTACTTGGTTATACTGAAAAATTAATGCTACTGGCGCTTGAAAAAATTAATTCAGGGTATATTGATTGTAGCCCCTATGAACAGGGTGATCACACTGCTTGCGAACATTGTGATTATTTAGGTGTATGTAAATTTGATACGCTAGCGGGAAATAAAACGCGAGTTTTAAAATCTGTGAGAGACTTTGATACGGAGGGCAATGCAGATGGAAATGATTAAAAAAGAACCTATTTGGACTGACCAGCAACAACAAGTAATAAATGCTAGAAATTGTAATCTACTAGTATCAGCATCTGCGGGAAGTGGTAAAACTACTGTAATGATTGAGCGAATAAAGCACTTAATTGAAAATGATGAAGCAGATATAAGTGAAATTTTGGCAGTTACTTTTACAAATGTTGCCGCCGAAGAAATGCGAATTAAATTACAAGAGAATTTAGAAGAAGTGGCAACTACAAATGTAAAAATTAAATCGCAAATTGAAAATATAGAATTAGCGGATATAAGCACACTACATAGTTTTTGCCAAAAACTCATTAGGACAAATTTTTATGAAATAGGTATTGACCCCTCGTTTAGTGTTATCGATGAAAGTGAATCGGAGTATTTAAAAAATCAGGCTCTAAACAAAGTATTTAACATTTATTCAAAAAAAGAAGATTTAATTTTTAATGAAATTGCAGAAAGTTTTAATACTAAGAGAAATGATAAAAAATTTAGAGAAATCATACTGCAAATTTATAATTTTATTAATTCACAAAGCAGTGCTGAAAACTGGTTAAAAAATATTGCAATAGTAGGATATGAACCTAATTTAGAAAAAAACATCAATGCGAAATTAATTGTTCGGGAAATTGTAAAAACACTATCAGTTGCCGAAAAAGAATTAACAACGCTTATTACTGAAACTATTAATAAAAGTTATGAAAAGCTAAATGTCCCATTGGTAAGTGAACTCGGATTAATCAAACAAATATTAATACAAAATACTTATGAAAATTTATTCAACTTTTTAAAAGAAAAAGTGAGATTTCCTTCTATTTCCAGCGAAAAGTTTGAAGCGGGTTCTATCGGTGATAATTTAAAAGAAAAAGTGCGGGCAACAAGCGAAAAATTTAAAAAAACATACAGCAAGTGTTGCGAAAATATCTGTTTAAATTGTATTAATTTTGCGGAGATCAAAGAAAATTTAGTTCACGCTTATTCATTTGAAAAAAAACTCGCTGAAATTGTATTAAGTTTTAAAGAAATTTATAGCAAATTAAAAAGTGCTGACAGTGTTTTGGATTTTAATGATTTAGAACATTTTGCTCTTGTTATTTTAAAAAATCCAAATATCGTACAAAGTTTACATAAAAAATATAAATATATTTTTATTGATGAATATCAAGATATAAACGATGTACAGGAAGAAATTATTAATTTATTAGCAAATGAAAATAATTTATTTATGGTGGGCGATGTTAAGCAAAGTATATATGGGTTTAGACAATGTGACCCAGAAATATTCGCACAAAAATATGTTGAATATAAAACTTTTAGCAGTGTTAATAAAAAAATAGATTTAAATCACAATTTTAGAAGCAATAAATATATTCTTTGGTTTGTAAATAGTATATTTCGGAAAATTATGACTTACGAAACCGCCAGCGTGAATTACGCCCAAAATGCACTATTTATTAGTGGCGCAAACTATAAAAACACAGATTATCCGGTAGTATCTTTAAAACTTATTGATAAGAAACCAAAAGAAAATTCGCAGGCTAATATAAATAGTGTTTATGATTTAACTGCACACGAAGAAGTGTCAGAAAATATTGATTTGGCAATACTTGAAGGTAATATTATTGCAAGCGAAATTGTAAAATTAAAATCAAGTAATATTTATGTTATTGACAAGCGTGGTAATGGTACGTTTAGACAGACAAAATATAGTGATATGGTAATTTTGATGCGTTCCGCTGGTGCATATATGCAAAAAATTTGTAAAGAATTATCGCGTTACAATATACCCGTAAGTGCTGATTATAAAGAAAACATTTTTGATTCAATGGAAGTGAAATTTTTAAATTCACTTTTATATCTAATTAATAATTATAAACAAGACGTACCGCTTGCTAGTGTAATGCGGTCGTTAATTTTTAATTTTACAGATGATGAAATGGCAACAATTCGCCGGGAATTTGATTTAATTAATATTGATAGTGCAAAATCGCATTATTACGATGCATGTGAATGGTATGTGAAAAATAAAAATGATAATCTTTCACAAAAGTTAAAAGCATTTTATGCGACTATTGATAACTATCGCAATAGACTTAAATATCAAACTATATATGAGTTGCTAAAAAACATAGTAAGCGAAACATCTTTTATTAATTTATGCTGTGCTTTACCAGCTGGCGAAGAACGCACGATAAACATTAATTTATTTGTTAATAGTTTTATAGGAAAAAAATATAACCGTGATTTGCCAAAATACATTGAATACAGTGAAAATTATGATATTAAAATTAATTCCGCGCTCGGCGAAAATTTAAACACAGTGCGAGTACTTACAATGCATAAAAGTAAAGGGCTAGAATTTCCTATTGTTTTTGTGTGCGGTATGGGAAAAGGATTTAATTATGAATCTTTAAAAGCACCCATAATTTTACACAAAAAATATGGATTGGGGCTTAAAAATTTTGATATACAAAATAGATTTACTTCTGTAACACTTGCCCGAAAGGCATGTGAAATTGCATTAAAGCAAGATATGATTAAAGAAGAAATGCGAATTTTATATGTTGCTCTTACGCGTGCAAAAAATCACTTAATTATTGTTGGCAGTTTAGATTTAAACAAATCTAAAAAAAGCGATGCGAATATAAAATGTTATTTAGATTGGATTTTAAAAGGACTAACCGATGCACAAAAACGACAAATCTTATTAAGTAAAAACGAAAAATACAATTTTAGTGAAATAGATGGTTCAAAAATTGAAGATGGCTATATCACTGCTGAAACTTTTAGCGATGAAATTATAATACAGCATAGTTTAAGTTCTGAAAAAAATGTTATTTTTAATGCACCCGATTTTACATATTTAAACGAAATAAAGCGTACTTTTGATTATGAATATTCAAGTTTAGTTAGCACTAAAACACCATTAAAAAACACGGTTACCGCTCTAAGTAGTGAACACGATAGTGATGTTTATTATACAGGACATGTATCGTTTGCGGAAGATAATAAATCTATTTCGGCCTTAAAAGGCACAACATATCACAAAATTATGCAATATGCAGATTTAGAAAACACAAATGAAACGATTGATAATTTTGTACAGCGTAAAATTATAACAAAAGAAGATAGTAATTTTATAGATATAAACGAAATTAACAAATGTAAACAAAATATTATAAAGTTGATAAAATCAGCAGACAAAATATATAAAGAGCAACCATTTTTAATGTACGTACCTCACAACCAAATTGACCAAACAAGCACATTATCTGACCGCATACTTATTCAAGGTGTGGTAGATTTAATAATTATTAAAGATAACTCGGCAATAATTGTAGATTATAAAACCACTCGCGTTAACTCTTTTGAAGACCTTGCAAAAATTTATTTCACCCAATTAAATATTTATGCTCAGGCAACAAGCGAAGCGCTTAATATTTCAGTAAAATCCGCCTATATTTATTCTTTTGTTTTTAATAAGTTGATTAAAGTCTTTTAATATAACTAATAATAAAATGGGACAAAACATATTAATAATAAAAAAATTGTTAATTTTTATTAAAAAAATAATATAATAATATACAATTTTACAATAAAACACTTATTTTTATATCTTTTTAATATATTAATACAATGAAGAACCGTTTATTTTGTTTACACTTCAAAATGCTTATGGTATAATATAATTGTTATAAGGTTAAAAAAATTGGGAGGTAATACAATATGACATATACATCTTTAATGCTTACTTATTACGCCACTGTAATGACATTTGTAAGGCAGATAGCGCAGTATGTAACAATTGATTTGATATTTGCAATTGTGGCATTTATTATAATTGTCATGGCAGTTTATTTTTTTGTTATGCTGTGCATATCATTTGAGGCGCGCACAGATCGTGCTTTAACCAAGTTGAATAAATATTTTTATAGATATCCAATTATGAAAAACAATTCGTTGCCGATTTTAAATAACATAATTAGACATGCGCCTAAGGAATTTGGTTATAAATGGAACGAATATTTAGAGCGCAAAGATGCTGCACCAAGCATATATTTAAGTTTTGATGGTTGCGTTAATAAGGCTATTATGTTTAATAAGGCAAGTTATTACACAAAAATTTTACTTTCGTTTACGCTGTTTTCTAGTATATTAATATTATTATTAGGACTGGCAAAAACTGATCCGGCAACTGCTTTCGCCGAAGTATTATATAGTTTGTTGTTAGCACCTATACTACTAATTATTTTAGGTGGCATTTTTGCCACAATTATTAGTATTAAAGGAATAGAAACTTATAAAAATATGTTGGGAGATTTTGCAATGTTCCAGCGTAACATTGACCATTCGGCGCGCGGGTTAAGTGGTATTGATGAAAATGTAATTGAGACATTAATTAATACAAACAATGATAGTAAACGAAGTAAAAAATTTAAAACAAAACCTGATCAAGAAGAATATAATTCACATTATACCGAGAAAAAACATATACCACAAATATCCGAAAAAAATTTATTATCAAGTGTTGATGAAGATTTTTTAACTAAACTTAGAAACACACCCACAAAGCATAAAGATAATGGAGCACCCCCAACAAATTTTAATTTAGGCGGCGAAGTTAAGCCTTTTGCCGCCAATACAAATTTGACGGCTAATGAAAAAATTAATAAAATAGAAAATCCAAGTATTCCATTAGAGCAGAATACCTCGGCATTTAAACCAGAAGCAATTTATGTACCCGAGGCGGATATAGTAAAAGATGAGAGCGATGAATTAATTAAACAATATGCAGAAGAGAAGGAGCGTATACTTGCAGAAATTGCTAAAATTAAAGAAGAAAATGCAAGTTATGAAGTACAAAATAAACAAATTAATCAATCCATTGATACAGTTCATGCCGAAAATACGCATAAAGGTTTAAAAGAAATGCTTTCAAGCAATTTAGAATTAGAAGAAGTGCTTGAAAGCCCGATAGAAGAAAATATTGAAATTAGTAACGAAATGCCGGAAAGTGTAGTGTATGCGAAAGAAGAAAACATTTCGAATACAACAGAAACAGACCTATCAGTTCCAAAAAAACGTGGCAGAAAACCTAAGGCAAAAATTGAAGATGATATTGATTTAAGTTCAACGCTAGATCAATTGGCAAGTGCAATGGAAAACCTTAAAAAGAAATAAAATAAAATCGTCCAAAATTTTGGGCGATTTTATTTAAAAAATTAAGTTATATTAAGCATGCTCAATAAAAGAATTCATAGCAAGTTCTTTTAATCTGTTATTTTTATGAGCACTAAGTATTATTTTTTGAGTTATAACTGTTCCTTTTTTTACTACGATAATACCTGCTGAACTTTCAATATTTTTTCCTACTTTTCTACCTATTAAAAATGCCGAACTTGCCACCGCTTTGCCCGGTAATACTTTTTCTAATTCATATGCTTTAACTTTTCGCTCGGGCATATGAATAGGCGGATTAGTAATATCATCATTTTCGCTTGCAATTTCTTCTGTATTTTCATTAGGCATTGTGCCTTCATTTTCGGCAAACTCTTCCATAGCCCAAACTTTTATATTCTTGTATGATTCCTTAGTTTCTGGCATTTTTGTATTTAATGTGGATAATCTAAATTTTATTGAAGGGTCTTTTAAAATTATTAAATTGTCGCTTTGTGATAGAATTGATTTTGTATTAATACTCGTTTTATCATCTAGTACGAAATCAATAATTTTATTGTGCTCATCAATGGTAACATCTTTTATATAGCCAAGTTCTTTGCCAAGCAAAGTATACACAGCCTTATTTATTGGATTATTTTGTTTTAGTACATTATCATAATTAGAAAGTGGACTTAAACAGCCTTCATTTTTTGCCATTATAGCATGCTCACCAACACTATAAATATCGGTTAATGCAATTACTTTTTCATCTACTATCTCATTTTCATCAAATACAACCAGCCATTTTGCATATTGAAAGTTTTCGTCAAGTATAACATTTTTGATTGTACCAGAAATTTTGCTTTCACATATGCTAATAAGCGGTTTTCCTAAATAATCAGTTATTTTTCTCATATTTTCCCCCACATAAATCTTCTTACACAGAAAATATATGACATGGCTATGTATTTTATGTTGATAAACTTAAATCCCTGTGCTATAATTTTATATAGTAATTTTGGAGATAAATATGGGATTTTTAAAAAGTTTATTTAGATTTTTTTCTGGTTCAATTTTGCTGGAAGCAAAAAAGCGAAATGAACTTGTTATACCTGTAAAACTTAGGCAGGACAAAATAGAAATAGGCAATCGTTTAAGTGTAGATAAAGGTTACTCGGCAGTTGTTATTTGTAGGCAAAAAGTTACTGATGTTTTTTCTTATGGAGAACATAAGTTAAAAATATCCACATTGCCATACACTGACAGACGCATAAACTTAAACGGCAGAATTAAAAAACATAAAAACTATAAACTTAAATTTCCAGCAGACATTTATTATGTTAATTTATGCCAGTTTAGCAATGAGCCAATGCGCACAAATTTAAAAGCAACAGTTAAAGATAAAGAATTTAAAACAGTAAATTTTGGAATTGAGGGAAGTTTTACATTTCAAATTGAAGATCCAGAAAAATTTGTTAATACTTTATTGCTTGTTTTGCCTCGTATTAAAAACGGTCAAGCCAGCGATTATGTAAATGAATGGGTGACGGTTGCATTAATGCGATTATTAGAGCGCGAAAATAAAGCAATAGAAGAATTGCGCCACCATTCGCAAGATATTTGTGTGCGCATGACCGCAATTATTGACAAAAAAATGTCGGAATATGGCATAAGAGTGTCAGATATTAAAATTTATGATTTAGATTTGCCAAAACGTATTAAAGAATCTCTAAATTCTAATTCCGCAAATAATATTGTAAATTTTGAAAAAAGTGAATATATTCTTGGCGAAGAAACACAAAATTCAGCAGAAAATTATGTAGACTACTATGATACGCGCGAAAAGGCAGAATCACAGTTACAACAAATAAATAATAATTTAAATGCACAAAATTATAATGATAACGATATTTTAGTATCGCCTACCAAACAAGCAAT
The DNA here is from genome assembly GCA_023228225.1 of Clostridia bacterium. Classification (GTDB taxonomy): domain Bacteria; phylum Bacillota; class Clostridia; order Christensenellales; family UBA1242; genus JALOBO01. The sequence goes on along the minus strand of JALOBO010000012.1, from coordinate 4,353 downwards.
ACAATGTGGCAATTTTGCACAAAAAAATGCTCAAATGCCGAGAAATGAAAATGTGGTACAAGAAGAATTTGACAGAGTGTTTGGCAATTTATTAAGCGATGCTGTAAAAGGTGAGCAGTCTGTACAAAATGAGGTGTTTTTGTGCAAAAATTGTGGTGCAAAAGTAACAGTTGATGAGTTTTATTGTCATAAATGTGGCAGATTACTAGATTAAATGGAGAACTAAAATGAAAAAGAAAATAGAAAATAAAAAAATAATCACTAAGGATATGAAATTAGATGATGTATTAAAAATTAAAGAATCGGCTCGCTATATACTTATGGGATTTGGCATGCATTGTTTAGGTTGTCCTATACACGAATTTGAAACAATAGAAGAGGCGGCTAATGTACACGGAATAGATCCAGATTATTTACTGGAAAAACTTAACGAATTATAAATAAATGTTTGCTGATGACAAGATTTTTTTAAATTTTCGTTTTATTAAAACGCTTGCTTAAAGAAGTAAAACATTATAAAATAAACTATGATAATTTTAGGCACAATTGAAAGTGTAGTATTTAGAAATGATGAAAATAATTACACTGTTGTAGATATTGATTGCAAGGGTGAACTTATTTGTGCTGTTGGCAATTTTCCATCGGCAAATATTGGCGAACGTGTAGAACTTGTAGGTGATTATATACAAAACGTTAAATATGGGCAACAATTTAGCGTAAAATCTGTTCAAATGTTACCACCCGACAGTACAGAAGGTATAAAAAAATATCTTTCTAGCGGACTAATAAAAGGCGTAGGTGAAGCCACGGCAAATGCTATTGTAAATAAATTTGGATTGGATACATTAGATATAATGGAATACAATCCAGCAAAACTTGCCGAAGTAAGAGGTGTTAGTAAAAATAAAGCCACACTTATAGCAAGTGCTTTTTTGGATATTAAAAAAATGCAGAAAGCGGTAATGTTTTTGCAAAAATATAATATAAGCACTAATTTAGCAGTAAAAATTTATGAACATTATGGTCTTAAAACCGAAGAACTTGTTTCTGAAAATCCTTACAGACTATTGGAAGATGTAGATGGCGTTGGCTTTATTACCGCAGATAAAATTGCTCGCAATATGGGGATTAACGAAGACAGTCCGTTTAGAATGCGTGCCGGAGTTTTATACTGTTTGACCGAAACAGCGGATAGAAATGGCAACACGTATCTACCGAAAAATGAATTATTTAATAGCCTTGCAGAGTTATTAAGAATTGATATAGAAAACCACAAAGAAATTATTGAAGATGTTTTAAACAAATTAATGCTTGACAATGGTGTAAAAATATTTGAATATAAAAAGCAAATAGTAATTATGTATTCAAAATTTTATAACATTGAACGAGCAGTTGCACAAAAATTAAATCTAATAAAATCGCTTAGTCAGCCTATTCACGCAGATTTAAAAGCAGATATTGATGAATATGAACGCGTAAACAAAATAAAATTACACAAAGACCAACGCACTGCTATTGAACTTGCTACTGAGGAAGGTGTAAGCGTTATAACGGGCGGTCCTGGAACGGGCAAAACTACAATTATAAAATGTATTATTCAAATACTATCTTCACGTGGTAAAAAAGTTATGTTACTTGCACCAACAGGTAGAGCAGCAAAACGACTTTCTGAATCTGCGCAAGTAGAAGCAAGTACAATACACCGTGCGTTAGGTATGGACTACCGAAATAACAGTAATATGTTTGCGTACAACGAATTTAACAAATTACCCGTAGATGCTGTTGTTGTTGATGAAGTATCAATGGTAGATGTACAACTTATGAATTATTTACTAAAAGCCCTTAACAGTGATACAAAATTAATTCTAGTCGGCGATAAAAATCAACTGCCCTCTGTGGGTGCGGGTAATGTTTTAGATGATATTTTAAAATCCGAAATTATTCCATATGTTAGTTTAACTCATATTTATAGGCAAAGCGAAAACAGTTTTATTGTGCTTAACGCACACGCTATCAACAAAGGGCAAATGCCAATACTTGAAAATTCTGGCAGTGATTTTTTCTTTGAAAATAAATCAGATTTACAAGAAACAATGCGAACTATTGTAGATCTTGTTGTTACAAGGCTTCCGCAATATTTAAATATTTCTTCATCTAAGGTGCAGGTTTTAACAGGCTTAAAAATGGGCTCGTGCGGAGCAAACAATTTAAATAGTCAATTACAAAACTATTTAAATCCACCCACACTTTCTAAACCCGAGATTGAATATGATAAAACAATTTATAGGCTAAACGATAAAGTAATGCAAATTGCAAATAACTATCAACGGGAATGGCAAAAAATATTATCAAATGGCACAATAGAAAATGGTACTGGTGTGTTTAATGGTGATATAGGAATTATTAAAGCAATCAATAGACAAACCGGCGAAATTACCGTAAAGTTTGAAGATGACAGAGTGTCTGTATACCCCAAAAACGAACTTAATCAACTTATACTTTCCTATGCGATTACGGTACATAAAAGTCAAGGTAGTGAATTTGATGCGGTTGTAATGCCAGTTATAGCGGGTACAAATTTAATTTTTACGCGTAATTTACTATATACAGCAGTTACGAGAGCTAAAAGGCTAGTAATGCTGGTAGGCACAAAATATAATATTAAACGAATGGTTGATAACAATTATACTGCAACACGTTACAGTATGTTAAAACAGTTTTTAATTGAACAACAAAAAAATGTAGCAGAATTGTACTCATAAGGATAAATTATGCAAAAGTTTAAAGAAATTATTGAGTTGTGTAAAAAAATGTTGTTTCCTCCACACATTAAATGCATATTTTGCGGTGCAGAAATTGATAGTACAGATAAGCACTCCACTTGCGAAAAATGCCTGAAAACTTTACCTTTGAATACCGGCAAAGTGTGTACTCGTTGCGGACACCCAGTTTATGGCGCTTCCCAATATTGTCTTGACTGTAAAGGCGTTCCTTGTGATTATGAATATGCTCGCGCTCCTTTTATTTACGAAGAACAAATAAAGCAGATTATACATAAATTTAAATATGCTGATGCGCGGTATTTATCTTATGCTCTATCGGCATACTTGGCAGATGAATATATTTTAAATGGATTTAATTGTGATGTATGTATAGCAGTTCCACTTGCAGACAAAAGGCTTAAACAAAGGGGTTACAATCAGGCAGATTTGCTTGCACTAGATTTTACCAAACATATTTCTATACCGGTACTAGACAAGGTGCTGATAAGAATAAAAGAAACTTTGCCACAAGCAAAACAATCAGGTAAAAATCGTGCGGAAAATTTAGCAGGTGCTTTTAAAGTAATTGATAAAAAAAGAATTAAAGGGAAAAACATACTGCTTATTGATGATATTTATACTACTGGTACAACGGTTAAGGAATGTTCAAAAGTCTTGGTTAATGGTGGCGCAAAAGCAATATATGTATTAACCGTGGCGCATACCGCTAAGGAAATTGTTTATGATGCACCTGTAACCGAAAAATTTGGTTAAACATTTGCTTTTTTCAATTAGATTATATATTATTAAAATATATGGTGGCACATTATAAATTAATTGTGCACATTATACAAAAAATAACTAGGGGGCGCCTATGACAAGTAAGCAAATTCCTATAAGCCTATCATGTATTGTTTATTACACTTTATTACAAAATAACAATAAAGCAATTACCGTCGAATACATAGAAAAATTAGTGCAAACATTAAATGAAAAATTTAAAATTAAAAATTTAAATTATGAACTATGTGTAAATAGTGAGGATATTGCAAAAATGGTTAATTCATCATTATATGCAGATTTTTTTAACAAAAAAATTAAACTTCTTACCGAAGCAACACTTGCAAACGGATTAAAAAAACTAAAAAAGCTGGTTCAAAATATTCTCACAGACGAAATAAAAAAATTAATTGATGAATCCATGCAAGAATTGGCTAAACAAAAAATTTCCGAAGAGCAAAAGGAGCCTGAAATTCGTTAGACTTTCAGTATACTATGCACAGAAAAATTTTAACCGCTAATATATTAAAAATAATCGGAATAATCAGTATGGTGATAGACCATATTGGTTTAGTGTTTTTTCCCGAAATAATAATTTTTAGAATTATAGGAAGGCTTGCTTTTCCTATTTTTGCATTTGCAGTAGCGGAAGGGTATAGTAAAACACATAGCAAGGCAAAGTATGCTTTAAGAATGCTAATTTTTGCACTTATATCAACTTATCCATTTTTGTTAATTGCACCTGATGGTCTTACGCTAAACATTATGTACACTTTTTTATTTAGTATTGGGGTGATGTATTTATATGATA
>JALOBO010000056.1 GCA_023228225.1 Clostridia bacterium | reverse complement strand
GCTTTGCTTGTATCACCGGATATGTTTACATCACCATTAAGTGTAGTGCCGTCATCTTCTGCCATATCTATGCCTCCAGCAATTTAGCCTTTTTTATCCCCTTATAAGCAAGTATTTTGAAATACATAAGTATACGCTTTTCTTCTATAGTAAACTCAACATGCATACACTCACTATAATCTGTTATACTTCTATATGTGAATATAGAATTTCCATTTATATCATATTCGCAGCCTTTCCATATTTCAAGAAAATGCCTGAAAAGCCATTTATAGCCTTCAGGTATTTCTATGTCTTCAAGTTCTTCATATTTTTTTTCAGTCATGCACAGGTTATGAAAATCTTCTTTACCGAACTTTTTGATGAATTTTTCCCGTTCATCAAACTTAGTCCGGTATTCTGTATTAATTTTCTTTTTCCCATTCTCAAGAGTAGTCGTCTTGACTGAATATGGTTCACGTAAAAAGAAGTAACGCTCGACGGCTTCTGCTAGTCGCTCTTCTTTCCTATAAAATTTGCACCGTTTCTCGAATATGACAATATATCATTTGGAATCTGCGGCTGTTTTTCACATATTTCAAGAATGGTTTTTTTATCAAATGTAACCGGTACGCCGTGAAGTTTTACCACTTTACCATTTTTAGTCCTTAGTCCTACAACCAGTTTGGTGGCAACTTCATTCAGCAGCTTTTTGTTGGCTTCTGCCCGTTCTTTGTCGCTTGTAATAAGAGATATTTTTTCCATCTCACGAGACTGGTATTCACCAATCATTTCTGCTTCTATACTTCTTGCGCCAATGATTTTAAATTCAAGTCCAAGAGGTATACCGAATATAACAGGCTCATGCCAAGAACCTTCATTTTCATTTGCTGATGTGAAAAAATCAGATATTTCAATCTCATTATCCATATCTTCATCAACCTGTCCAGTAACTTCTTCTGCCATTTTTTTTCTCCTGCCCAAAATATATTCTCCTAATATGCAGGTGCATTTGCACCTGCTATTTTATTATGCTGTAGGTGTCGCGGTTACAGTAACCGTTGTGCTTTCGTTACCCGATGTATCAACTGCAATAAGTGCTATTGAATACAGTGTGCCATTCGTAAGACCTGTTGATGTAATTGTCTGTACACCCGGCTCAATTTCAGTTGTAGAAACCGTTGTAGAACCTGTTGTAACCGTAACTTCTACGTAATCAACGTCTGTGCTTACCGAATCAGTCCATGTTGTTACAATCTGTGCATTTCCCGGAGTTGCCGTAGCACCGGTAACAGGCGACGGAACAGTTGCATCACTTATAGTAAGAGACTTGCTGTATGTAAGAGAGTTGAATGTCGTTACAACGTCAAGCACTTTAACTGCGTCCATCGTTATCGGTGTGGTAAACGTGCATACTATACGTTTGTATGTATTACTTGAACTTGTAGAGTCTACAACTTTTGTGCTTATGCTCTGTTCTACTGTTGCTATTTTTGCAGATACCGTAAGTCCTGAAATATCGGCAGTTGTAAGTTCAATGTTTGGTGTTAACTCTATACCTGTTACATTTGTGTCTGATGTAATGAGTGATGCATTTGTAATTTTGGGTATTGCAATACGGAATACGCGCATAGCTTTTTCTTCAAACGAAGAATAAGGTATTGTTATATCAAGTTCGTCTTTTGACTGTGTTGTAAGCTCATGGGTTGTAAGTTTGTTTTTGAATATCTGGAACATATAAAAACAGTCAGAATTGGTAACTGACTCAAGCCAGAAAAGCATTTCAACATCGTCATGGTTTACAGATTCATTGAATATTTCTTCTGTTCCATCATATGTTACCCATATTTTAAGATTACCTGTTATATCAAGTGAAAGAGGTGAAGTTGATATAGCGTTTGCCTGAAAAAGCGCATATTTTACAGAAAGAGAATTATTAAGCTCTGTTGTAACTTCTTCTGCAAATCTTATCTGCGTACCATTTACATATAATGCACCTTTTTTTGCGGTAAACTGCTGAGTGCTTGTTGCTGACGAAGGAAGATTTTCAACATATGAATTTCCTGTTGTAACTCCATCATAAAATTCAGCAGATGTTGCTCCGCCAAGAAGTGTCTTTAATTCAGCGGTTGTTTTTATTCCCGGATCGGTTGTACCTTTTAATCCAAAAGAACCTGTTATAATTTCTCCGACATTTGCATCAATACTGAATGTATCTACTGCCATGTGCTCAAACATCTGATAAAGGTCTTCATTATCAGCTCCGCCAAATTTTTTCTGGAGCATATATTTAATATCAGATGTTCCTGCGGTAAGTTCATGTACTATACATCCAGACGGAACTGTTATAAGCCCGAGTGAATCCCCAGTACCTGAATCATCCGTGTTAAGAAGTTTTTTTGCACCAAATGTTTTTGCCGCCGTACACTTTGTTCCGAAATACCCGGTAGCATATGCAGTGCCTTCCATGTTAATGGCACTGACCGTATCACTTATCCATCTTTTCCAGTTATTTCTGAATGCACTTTCCATAAGGTCATCGAAAGTAATAGGAGAATATTCAAAGTTTAACGCACCGTCAGAAGAGCTGTTACCCTGCTGTGGGGCTGATTTTGTACGTCCATGTCTTAATTCGTTAGACTCTTTAGATTCGGTAGCCCCTTTTACTGTGTCTCCGGTAGTTCTGGTAAGTACAGGATAATCATATATACCGTCTTTTGTCTTAAAAAGACCTGCACTTGTTTCACGGGAAAGATATACATCCCGTTCTGCCACTGTTTTAATATTGGTGATAAAATCTGCCATAATAATCCTCCGTTAATTTTCCATAAAAGCATTCCATTCAACAGATACAGGTACGGCAAAAGTATCATCGTTTATTTTACCACCTGTATTTCTATATGTCCTGACAATCCTTACTCCATTTATATAGGTTCCACCCTTAAATGTATCATATATTTTATTATAAATTACGTTTATGTTATCATTTGTAGCCATTGATTCATCAGAATCTACCGAGTCACTTGAAACTACACATATGTTAAGCTGCATAATTCCCGACCATTTATTAAATCCATCCCTGCCTAACTCTTTTTTTTCGCTTCCTTTCCGTATAAACTTAACTTCTATATATTTGTCTGTTCTGTTTAGCGTCTGTGTCTGATATACTACAGGAAATCCATAATCAGAAAATGAGATATTATTAACTGCTGTCATAAGTTCATTTTCTGCATCGCTGTCGTTCAAAATAAATCCTCCACCTTTCCTATATCTATTTTTTTTGTACCAGACACATATTTACCAAGTTTAACAAGCCTTTCTGCATTTGGATAATCACGTGTCTGTCTTATAGTCCATGCAGCCTTGTGACTTGATTCTCCTGCTATTTCTCCAACCTCTGCCATCGTTATTCTAAGCATTCCTGCCGGTGCCTGTATAGAAAAACCATCTTCTATTCCGTGTGGTCTTCCTGTTTTACTATATGATATTCCTTTAGAGTCCGCATCATAAATACCATACTCAAGCCATGACATACGTTCATTGTCATTATATATTTTTATCTGTCTTGGAACTTTCCCCGAAGGAAAGAAACTATCCAGTGCAGATTTAACACTTTCAGTGCTTTCTTTATTTCCTATATCTTCAAACAAGTCCATGCCTATTTCTTTTGAATATATTCTTTTACCGTTATATTCAAGATACCAGCATTCCCTTACAACATCATCATCTTTCTTATGTTCCTGCCCGTCATATTTTATATAGTCTTCATCCAAAGGCGTTCTTGAAACAACTCTCTGAAAAAATATAGAAGCAAGATAAATATTTCTCTGTCTTGCAGTTTTTCCAATTTTATAAACTCCCATTCCCAGCGCTTCATAAGTAATATCGTCAAATACACCTGTTACATTTTTATCTGATACCGAAGAAGGTTTACCATGCACTTTTGCAGTAAATTTGATATTAGCTGGCATTTGCAATCTTCCTTCCCTGAAGTATATATACTATGGTTGTAACTCCGTCAGGCTGTACTTTATTCTTTCTTATTATTGTAAACTTGTCTGACCCATATAAAACATGGTCAGTAGATTCAGTAGGCTCAAAAGAAGAACTGATAACAAGTTTTACATCACCCGCCTGAATCAGGTTGCCCGAATTCCCTATATCTTCTGCTGTATAATTTGTTTTTACAGCTTTACATAATATATTTGCGATGTTCTGTGTCTTTATACCTTTTGAGTTAGTCGTATAAGTACCATCAGGGTGAAGTATAGTACAGTCATTGCCATATTCTTCTATGAGGTCTAAAGCTGTTTCATAAAAATCTTCATAATCCATCAGTCACTCCATCTTACCGGTACGCATATTCCGGTATCACTTGTCTTGTACAAACCTCTTAAAAGTATATTTACAGATTCGTATACAGATGTATAGGTAGTTCCTGCGCTGTTTACTTTATAATCTTCGTTCTGAAAATATGCTACCGATACAGCTTCAGAAACCGACTCTTTGGCAATGTCGCCTTTCCTGCTTTTTGTGTTCCACAAACTCTTTGACTTTGCAATAAAAGATGCTTCACAAACAGCCTTTTTCAATCCTTCCGGTATACCTGTAATTTCTTCCCTGTTTTTATCAAATATTCCATTTCTCGGAAATGATAGCGTCTGGTCTGTATATTTCTTTGTACCTTTCCATAAAAAAAAGTTATCTACAAATTCAGTCCCTTTTATTAAAAGAACTTTTTTGTTTTCGTCAGAAAGAGCTGATACATCATAACCGTGAATAGTACAATAAGTATTAAAATATGCCAGAGTCACATAACTGTTTGCATTTGCCACATTTGTACCGTTTTCAACGATAAATTCAATATCAGCCATATCTTTTAATTCTCTTCCTGATTGTCTGCTTTAGGTTTTCTTCCGCGTTTATTTGCAACAGGTTCAGCAGGTGTTCCTTCTTTGTTTTCAACAGGAACATTTTCATCTGTTTTTTCATCCTGTATTTCTGTTTTTACAGGTTCTTTGCTTTCTTCTTTTACAATCCATCCTCTTGCTTTCATTTTATCAATGTCGCATTCCTGAACTGTATAAGAAGTAGGAGCTTTTGGACGCTCCGGTGCAAATCTTGTCATTGTAACATATTTAATTACATTTTCCAAAATAATTCCTCCAAAAACTCCGGGGGAATTATCCCCCGGATATAAATCAACCAAGCATTGTTACAACGTGTCTGGGGTTTACAACTTTAACACCCCAACATGCCGATACCTGAATCTGCGTCTTGCGCTGTCCCGGATACATTGCAATTTCAAACGTGATGCCTGAAACAGGGTCAGTCACATACTCGCGTCCAAGGGCACCATCACCTGCGTTCGGATAGAACGGAGTGCGTGTCGCAAGAACAATTGCGTTTTTCTGGAATCCTATAGACGGAGTATATGCGCTTCCAACCGTAAGCGCCGTACTGATGGCCGCACTCTGTCTTACACCCGGTGCATTAATAGATGCAGTCCCCGGTGCTGCGATTCCTGTACCAACTATATACTTATTGGTATCACCATCAAGTGTTACATAGTCTCCTGCAAGAATAGTACCAGAACCAGTACCAAGAGAAAGGTCTGTATCTGCGTCTCCGGTATCAGCTCCTACAACAGCAGCAGCCAGTACGTAAGCCGTTCCTGTTCCTGCCGTATGTTTGGTAAGTCCATAAGAAGAACGAACTGTAAACCCGTACATATTCTCATTGATAACTCCCCACATACGGGCATCTGCACTTCCGTACTGATTGGCATTAAACACCGTTCCCTGCTTTCCAACAAGGTCTGTCTTTGCAGCAGTAGAAAGAATCATTACACGGTCAGAAGGTGAAGCTCCGTTATGGTCAAGAACATCCTGTGCAAGAGCAAATGTCGTAAAATCACCTGCTGTGTTGAACGGAGATGTGCCAGCCGTACCTACCGCACGGGAAGCCCCAAGAGTACCAGCAGAAGCAAGGTCAGCTTCCATCGCGTTTGCAATTTTTCTAAAAGCCTCTGAAAACTGGTCGCGACGTACGTCAGCCTCTGTTCCAGTAGACATAAGTCCTTTTTCATCTTCTCCGTCAATATCAATAGGTACTGTCTTCCGTTTGTTTATAACAAGAGATACATATCCAAGTGAATCAGTATTTGTCTGTGCAGTAGGTACGGCAAATCCAATAGGCGTATCAACCATATCGCCTACAATTCCATACGGAATCTGTATTTCCTGTCCGAATTTTACTTTATCCGCGCTTGTGCTTTTATAAGCAGCAGGTATAAATCCAACAGTTTCACGGGAAAGATTTTCTACCGCTTCCCAAGCATGTCCAATGTAATCGTCAAGTACTCCCATAATAAATCCTCCAATAATTGTTAATCAACAAATTGCAGGTTTCCGTGATGTTCACTGGAGTATTTAGCCTTTTCTGACGGACTCTTTTTTGACCATTCTTCATGAGTCAATCCATTACCGGCAGAACCGCCTTTACCGCCATTCCCACCACCACCTGAATTTCCAGATACAAGGAACCGCTTTCCGGTTGGTGTATCAAGGAACTCTTTGAGTGCAAGGTCAATAGTCTTGCCATTGCCACTCATATAAACATCTTTACCGTCAATATTCGTTGCCGAAAAATTCTCACCATCTTTTCCTACAACGGTAGAACGAAGAAATGAATAAGCAGAAGTATCAATATTCTTGTCTTTTGCCGCTTCGTCAAAAACATTGTTAACCTGTACCGCATGTTTGAACTTAGACAGATTGTCTATCTGTGACTTATAGTCATTAATGGTTTTGTCCCGTTCGCTTACGGCACCTTCATACTGCTTTTTGGTTTTATCAATCTCTGATGTATAAAATTCCTTTATCTTTTCAGGGTTTTTTTCCTCAAGCTGTTTTTTAAGCTGTTCAACTTCTCCTGAAGTAGAACCATACTTTTCTGCAATGTCTTTGTATTTTGTAGCCCAGTCCTCTTTTTCTTTTTTAAGTGCCACTTCGTTGGTTTTCAATTTAAGAACATCAGCTTCATTGGCAGCTACAAATGACTCAGCAAGTTTTGACCAGACATCATCTTCCAAACCTTCCGGTTTGATACCATTCAAATCCTCAATTTTCATAATTGCTCCTGCAATACGCACTGCATGTGCGATTTTATAATTTGATAACTCCGCTCCTGCGGAAGCACTCCTGTGCCATGTATCAAAATACAAATATACTATACACAAATATACTTGTACTGCTAATAGGAGTAACACCTAATTAAATATGTGTCAAGTTTTTTTTGAAAATATTTCTTCAAGTGTTAACTTTTTTCCATTATTAACAAAATTTTTTACTTTTGAACCTGATTTGTATAAATTATACCTAGTTTTACCAAGTATCTTATATTTATAACTATCATCCTGTTTTTCAAACCATTCATAATAAGACGGTTGAGATGCCTTATCAGGGTATAAATAACATCTACATCTATCATGTAAAGGACATGGTGGTGCATTTGATAAATCAGTATATGTAGTTCCTGATAAATCTCCGCATGAAATACAGGTAGCAATATCAAGCATTGAAATCCAAGTCCACATTTTAATTGATTTATCTCTTGCCATTACATATCTGTCTGTGTTTTTAGCTACCGACGGTATTATTCCCTGTGATGTTTGTGATGCTCTTGAATTTATATTGTTATTTCTATTTTTCAATGTATCAGTAAGTGATGATAACTGACTCTTGAACATATATGCTGTTCTTATTGTTGTATCATAAGATGTATATATAGAAGCAAACGCATCGTCCAGAAACTTACCTATAGTTATTTTTCCGTTAAAAGGCATGAAATTAATTTTAGGAATGATAATATCTGCCGCTATGGATGCAGAAAGCATACCAGTTATCCATTTATCTTCCATCTTTATGGTTTTATTTACTATTTTATTTATGTATTCTTTTACTTTGTCTGAATAATCAGATATGCTTTTATTTATATAATCAGTAATCCTATTATATGCATTTTTTGTTGGTACTGATTTTTCATCTGATATGTAATCATTTATATCATTTTCCATATCATTCAGCATATCTGACATATATTCAGATACAGTATTTCCAGAGAATTCCAAATCTATATAATGTTTTGCGAATTCATCGAATCTATCCATTCACACCATTACCTTTAGAAATTTTTGTATCATCGTTCACAGACATGTCATATTCAGGTATATCTATATTACCGGTTTCTTTGTATTTGTTAAAAAGCCTGTTTGCTTCCATAGACGTAATCGGTGCCTTGTCTAAATCAAGACGTACAAGATAATCCACATACGTTTCATCTTTCGGGATAATATTGTAATTTTTAAGTACATAATACACGTCGTGAAGAGAAAGTAAGTGATTTGTGTTGAACAGATTTGCAAGAGAGTTAACCATATTGGAATCTTTGTCTTTTGCGTCAAAGTCAGTGCTAAGTGCAAATGATACAATAGAAGAGTCCATGTTTGACCAGTCACACATTATTTTAAGTGCTTTAGTCATTGCCTGACTTATACGGATTGAATAAGTCGCAAGATTTGCATTCTCTCCCATACGGTGTATATCAGCAGATTCAGCCGATGTAGAAGTATCTTTAGAAGTAATACTTGAGAACATATAACCTATTTGAGCTTCTGCATTTGCTATAGCTTTTTCACTATGAGTAAGTCCTATTCCTGCAAATTGTAATATTCCAACTTTTGCCCCTTCCTCTGGAAACATTAACATTGTTTCTTTTCCAATTGTTATCTCTTCTTTTGTGCCGTCATCTTCTACACCCGGATTGTGTCCTGTTGTCCACATTGTTGGAAGAGTTGTCATATGGACTCCGTATTCATAATCAACTAATTTTTGGAAATGACCTATATTAAGTTTTGCAATATCATAAAGCATAGTCTTTGAGGGTATGTCTCCGGGAATAGTTATAAATGGAATAAACTTCATCGGTTCGTTGTGCATATATATTATCCTTTCGTCAATCTTTACTATTTCTTTTCTTGTTTCTCTTGAAAGGAATTTTTTACTCTCTTCTATATGATATATTTTCTGTACGTAGTTATTATTTTCGTCAAGTTCAAGTACCCTGAATCTTGACAATCTG
>JALOBO010000055.1 GCA_023228225.1 Clostridia bacterium | reverse complement strand
AAAACAGTAGATAATCCGGTCGGGCCATCAACTTTTAATGCTATTTTATCAGTAGCACTCGATTTAACTTGTAATTGGGCGGTAGGTGTAGTTTCGCCAATGCCGATATTACCAGCACTATCAATCGTCATTCGTTCAGTGCCGGTAGTAGTAGTGGTTGTAGCACCCGTATATAATGAAATCTTAGTTGCCGCATTTGTAATTGACGAGCCGCCGCCAATTCTAACTTCATTAGAACTACCCGCAACGCCCATAATTAAGGCAATCGGTTCTTCGGCATTAGTATAATGCGGAATTGTTAAACGCCCATATTTAGTGGTTTCGTTTGTTCTTGTATTAGCACCCGTGTCGCCGCCGATATTAAGCGATAACCCGCCATTGAAAATATCGACTTGTCCTTTTAGATAGGTCTTTGTGATACTATCATTACCCAAAACGACACTATTACTACCAGCGCCGATGGCTTGATAACCGATAACGATTTGGTTAGTTTCCGTATTAGCATTGGCTCTTGATGAAACGCCCAAAAATACAGAGTTAGACGAAGATGTCAATGGTGTGCTGCCATCTCCTAAAAAAGACCCAGCAACTTGACCTATTGCCACATTACTAACACTTGTGTTTATTCCACTTAAAGCATTTGAACCAATAGCAACATTTGCGTTTCCAGTGGTTAAAGCAACTAACGCATTATACCCAATGGCGGTATCTTCACTACCAAGCGTTAATGCGTTTAATGAACCTTGTCCAATACCCGTATTATAACTTGCGTGTGCCGATGTAGTGGCCGTTGAACCAAGCGTTGTATTACCCGATTTACCGACAAATGTGTTTCTTCCAGCAACGACGGTAGGATTTTTATAAGTTGATAATATCGGACTTCCGCCTTGTGTAATTACCACACTATCGACGTCGGTCTTGTTATAAATGCCGTCTTTGGTAATTTGGGCTTTATCGGTTGTCGCACTTTGGAACTCGACAATATTGAGAGTGCCAAGTAAGTTATTAACTTTTAAGGCTGGGTTAGTGTCAGCAATATTACGTGTGATATATGTTCCCGAATTAGGAACTGAAACGGCGGCGTTGTTTCCTGTTGAAATATTTTTAACTCCGCCCGATAATGAAGCGTCGCTTCCTACAAATGCTCCATTTTTATCAATATTTGCCTTTAATGTCCCGGCAACTTTCCATTGTTGTAAATTGGCGGTTTGTCCCGTTTTAGCGTTAATGGTTAAAGGAACATTGGCTACATCTTCATCGGCAAGTAAAACATTAGGGTTATTGTCAATTACGCTATTTAATGCGTAGTAATAACCACCAGCACTATTTACGCCACGCAAGGCAGTTCCTACACTTTGTGCGATAGCCGAATATTGCGTTTCGCAAGCGGTCAAAAAATCTTCGCTAGTATCGTATGTTCCCGTAATCGTGGCTTGATACAACGAGGCATTATAAACGCTTTCGGTGGCAATCTTCCAATCTCCTTTATCAAAATACAAAGCACCTAAATTATATTTATTAGTAAGATTTATTTCATAATCAAGACGAGTGGCTTTATCGGTGGTTGCTTTACCTTTATCTCCGGCATAGGCGGTTGCCGATGTTTCGCCCAATGCGAGTGAAGATGAAATCTCTACGAGAGAACCAGCGATTAAAGCACTCAAACGATAAGTTTTGTTTGTATCTCTTGTCACATAGATTGCGTCAACATCGGCAACCCTATCATAAACATAAATGGTTACATCATTTGGCTTTTTCCACAACTGATTGACTAGGTATCCGCTCGCTTGATATAGATTGTATTTATCGCCGCCACCAGCAAAACCGTTTGGTATGGGATTTCCAGCACTATAAATGGTTGCTGTTTCAATCGTGATAACATCATCAACATAACCCGGCAAATAAGTAGAGGCAATCTTACTATCGCTACCCAATGGAGCAACGCCATTAGCAACGCCTTTTTGAGCAATCGGAATAAAATTAGGATAATCGCCAGCCCTTAAATAATCGGTATGAATAACACGACCCTCTGCGTCCCGTTCCGCTTTATATGCCGTTAAATCGCCATCAAGCAAATCGTCAATGCGACCCTCTTCTACGCCTAATTCTGTTTTAGTAGCATAAGTATCGACAATATCGTTTCCTTCGTCGTCTTGCTCGGCTTTCTTGGCGATTAGCGTTCCGTCTAATAAATCGTCTATTCTATCGGTTTCTACTTTTACTAATCTATCTATTTCACGATACAATTCATCGGTTGTTAAATAAAACTCTTTATCTCCATTGCTAGTTTCTAACCAAGCCGTTCCATCGCTATTTACTTGTCTTACTTTTCGTGCTTCAAATCCCCATTCTTCATCGGTGCTAATGCTGTCTAGCACATACATACGATTTGCTATACTTTCATCTGGAAAAGTTGCCTCAATCGTGCTAAAACTATCAACCACTTTGATAATGTCTTGAAAATAAGGTTTTGACTCTACCAAGACCAAAATGGCTTCGAGCGTAGATAATTCATCGGCGGACACTTGCGTAGTTGGTTGCGGAACATAATCGACCCTCATTACGAAAGTAGTGCCAACAATAATCTTTGTTCCGGCACTAGGCGTCAAAACTCCATCGGTAATGGTAATCTCGCCATCATATACTTTTACATCAAGTAAAAGCGTTCCGTATTTTTCTAAATACCAATTATTGATTTCTAATTTATAATAAGCGGTTGTTCCAACGCCGACTTTTGTTAATTGATCGAACCGCATAGCACCATCGGCTCGTTTTGCTACGGCGGTAATAGAACAAGTTTCCGCCAACGCACCCTCATCGGTAAAATGAAATCTAATCTCGGTTGCTAGATGAGCGCCCGTCCCATCGTTTCCGATATGCTTGATTGCCTCGCCATTTATATCACGGGCAATTCGATCAGCCCCGTAATATATGTCTAACGCTTTTGTTTCCGTAAAGCCCATATATTTACCTGCCTTGTTTTTTTAGTTCTTACTTATTTTAGCACATTTTCTTAATCAATATCATATTTTCCAATTATTGACTAATAACTTAAAGGTATAAGTGATACTTGGCAATGTAAAATCATTTATGGCAAATAAGAACTTACTATGAACTACATCGCTTTCGTCTTTATAATAAGCGTAAAAACCAATATTAGTATTTAATAGGGTTGCGGGATTGTGTATCCAAGAACCGCTATAATAAAGCCATAATGTAATAACAAAACCATTAGACGGCATTGATGAATAAATAATATCCGCTTTTTTGGTAGATAAATAACCAACACTAAATAATTGATTAGCGTTTTCATTAGTAAATCTAGTCGTGCTACCGACATAAGTATATTCAATCAATCCGTCTGGGTTATTAAAGAAAGCAAAGAAATCATCGGCAATCACAATACGACCATATCTATCGGTATTATCGTTTAATTGAACTTGATAACCGACGCAAGGTATTTCCAATCCATCTTTATCGTAAGAAGTATCTCTTATATCCATAGAATAATAAGTGTCTTTTGCGGTTGGTGTTCCGCCATCGTCCCAAACCGCCGCCAATACCGCCACATCAAAGAACTCATCATTTACATTGGTTAAATCGGTAAAAGGAACAATCGGATCATCTTCTCCATAATCGCCATTATAGAAATCAACAGCGCCCATGAGTTCCGTTTCATCTAGGAATACAAACCGCATTTCGCCCGTTTCGGCATAACTATCGCAATAACGAATTGGTGTTTGTGCTATAACATCGCCACTTGCCGCCTCTTGTCTTAAACCAATAATATAATTGCTATCGTGAGCAACTTTCATATACTTTGATTTGGTTAGATCGAAAATAGATGGCGACAAAACATAATACGCTTGTTCTCCAATTCCTAAACCCCAAGCACTTTTTACCAAGCAAGTAAAATCAAACAAAGCACCTGCGTATGTTCCGCTTTCGCCATAAGTGCTATCAATTCCAAATGTCAATAATTTAGTTAATGGCATATATGGCGTTTCGTTATGTATTTCGGAACTATCAAGACCAAACTCAATATAATCTTTATAAAGATGTTCCCTATATACAAAATCGTCTTGCGGAACTGAATAGGTGGTAATCGTATTATCGGCGGTTATGTTTTCGCTACGAGCAATGCGATTGATTGACAAACCATAGATAACCGAGTAATGGCCTTTCGCCATATCAATCGATCTTTGGGTAATGACATAAAATATATTATTATCTTTAATCACTTGACCTAACGGCAATATGCTAGAAAACGCCGTATATTTTGCTTGTCTAGTGATTGTGTAATTAGCACTTTCATTTACATAAGAAGTAATTAGTTTAGTAAGTGATGTGCTATCAATAAGTTTCCCCGATTGGTTATAAAAGCGTTCATCTTGGGCGTCGTCGTCATTATCATACGAAACTTTAATATCGCTTGTTGGGTAATAACCAACTTGTATCAACAACTCCGTCATTGGTAATTTTGAATTAAAAAATCCAGAACTAGCGTATTGTGGAACAATATAAATTGCCTCGTAAAACTCCCCGCTTGTTTCCTTAATTAACTCATAATCTTCTACATTTATTTCACTTGCCCCCGAATGACCTACGCCATCTCTTATCAAAGATGGCAAATACATTTTTTCATTACCGATCGTAAAATAAGCAATTCTATCTTGTCCATCGTCAGATTGCGTTGCCTTATATTCTAATTCGGTTCTAATCGTGTAAAGACCACCAAAGAAACCATACGGCGTGTCGCCATAATTATCCGATTTATTAAAGCCAAAAAGCGTATTTACGGTCGGCATAGTCATAGCGTCTATATCTCCGCTAGACAATATCGTGAATGAACCGCTAAACGATTTGATGATGGCTCGTAGTTGTTCTGGCACTAAATAATAACCCGTATATAAGACCGTGCTTGTCATTGTTCCGCTATAAAATAATTGTATTTGTATTTTTGGCAATAAGTTAATTTGTTCGATGTCGCTTATCTTGCTTGGTAATTGAACATAGGAACTATCGGCGTCATAAGTGGCACTATCGCTTACATTTCTAAAACCGCCGCTTTTTGGGGCATAAACCAATGTTTTAGATTTAACATTACTAGCGTTGGTAATTGTTCTAGTTAAAAACTGCTCGTCGGTGCTTTCGCTTTGCTCAAATAATGCCGGGAATTGGGTATCAAGCCCATTTAGAATAGTGCTATCGTTTCCATTCCTAGACACAAAATACAAAATCTTTGTTCCCGAATTAAATCTTAATTTAGGAATAGCATTAAGCGATTTTGCGATTGCCTTTACCGCACTTGCCACCGTAAAGTTTTCAAATGAGAAAAACTTGTTTAATTGCGTTTCATCAATAAATGTTGGGTATTCAAGCGTAATGGTTAATCCCGCTATATGGAATAATCTATCAAACATCTCGTCAATCGTATAGCGATTAGCACTAAAAGCACAAGTTGGTAAATGCTTATAATTAAACCACTCAAACATTTCGGAAAGTTGTAATTCGTGGTCGTAAACAACCGTTCCGCCCGATAACTTGGCTTCCGTCTTATCGCTTTTAATAACGAACCACGACGCCGTATCATCGTGATAAACAATGCTATTAACATCGTAAGGTGCTCGTTGCCCATTATACATCTTTAACTTTATTCCGCTTGGTGCTTCATTTAGATTGTCAGCATACGAATAAGTATGTGAACAAGCAAAGGTTCCAAGCGATGTTTCGGCTATTTTATCGTAAATGGTAATGCTATTCATATATTCCCCTATTGATTGGAATAAGTAAGTTTGCCCGTAAAGAAGTTTCTAGAAACCCTATAATTGTTATTAAGTATTGTTTGACCCGTCTTAATCTTTAAGTAATTGGCTTCGTTTTCTTCTTTGGCTTCTTTCTTTTCTTTTTCCCACCATTTAGTCAATTCCATAAGCACGAATTGTAATACGATGATAAAGCCAACGCTACCAAGAACTGCTTTTGCCCCTTGATTTTTAGCAATATCAACCATGCCGATACCAGCACGACCCAAACGCATACCTTTTTCCCACATACCGCCAGTGTATCGGTTAATAATTGGGTTTATGGCACGAGCATAGCGATTGTGCTCAACTCCGGCATTAGAACCCGTATAAACGGCTGTTCCAGCACCCATTTCAGGCAATATTTCGCCCGTCTTTGGGTCGATATTCAAACCTTTTAGTTTATCGCCGGTTTGGTTTTTTAATAAGATTGTATAAGTTGTTCCGGCCATATTACGCGGTTCCTTTGAATGAACACGAAATAGTGATTATATCGCCATTGGTGTTTTGAACCTTTACATCAACCAACTTGGCGTCGATTTCGGTTTTAATCATAACGCCGTGCGACCATTCGTATTCAGTAATTGTGTAAGTATTATCTGGCAACGCCAAATAATTTTTACGACCATAAATGTAAAACGATTTTAATAAAGCACTATTTCTATCATAGACAAAAGTATATTGAATACTATTGCCAGACGATACAACCCTAGATTTAGTGGGATAACCAGTGCTTACTTCTTGCCAAGTATCATCGTCAGCACCAACGCCACTTGATATTTCGGTTGGTTCTACCACATAAGTGGTCGTTCCGTCGTAAATAGTAAATGCGATAATATCATTGCCAAGTCCAACATTATAATCGGCGATGGTCGCTTGACCGGATAAACTAATCCACATTCTTTCTTCTTGATTAAGCGTAATTGGTTCTTGTGCTTGTAATGCCGAGAACGACATACTTACTTTGTAATCGTCAAAATCGCTTGAAATAAGCGTTTCTACAACTGCCCAAGTTTCAACCGTTTTAGTAAAAGCCAACTTATATAGTTTGTTTCCGCTTGTTTTATCTACGCCATATACATAAAAACTTGTTAATGCTTCGGGTATTACAAAACTATCATCTAGCGTCGCAATGTAAGCCGTAGCGTTGGCTTTAATAGTTGACAAAGTAATCGTTCCAATATGAACGCCATCGGCAATGGTTGGAAGTTCGCTAGTGGTGTTGATTACGGGCGTTGTATAAACAACATACGCTCCCGTGCTTAATTTAGATATGTCTTTTTTTACGCCTTTCAAACTATCTATCATTGTTTGTATTTTAGCAATAACCGTGTCCCTATCCGCCATTGCCATATCAAGCGTTAGTTTATACGCCATAGGAACGATATAAACACTATTCAAGTTCATAATGTCGGCGGTATCGTTCATTGATAACACGCCGATAGCGGTATATTCGGTTTGATTTTGTTCGTTAATTAGATCAACCGCCGTTTTAGCATAGCGTTCTATATCTTCGGCTTCGGTTAGTTGCTCGTAAAAAGACAAAATGCTAATGTCCGTATCGTTTAGTTCATTAACAATAATTGCCCTTAAATAGTCGATTGCGTATTGTATTGTCATTGTTTCGCTCCTTTATGGCGTCGGCGAGATTAAGTATTCATCGTTTAGATAACCAGATACATCTAAACTTTCTTCGCCTTGCGTTATTTTTAATCGACCATTTACCATTTGAGCCAATCTAGCAACCACATCGCCAAGTATGGCTTCGATATATAGATAATGCTCGTTATAGCGATAATTTCGTTTGTTTTCGTGATGGTATTTTATCCGCTCGTTATATTCTCGTGCCTTGTCCCTTGCTCCGGCATAATTCCTAGTAATATTTTGACGATATTCTTGTATGGCTTCATATATGCCTTTGGTGCTTTCTTGCGTTCCTAAACGATATACCGTTTGCCCATAATCACGAGTTCCTTTTGATAATCTTTGACTACCACGAGATTTATCCGTCCCTTTATTCGGGCGTCTAATGATTTTGGCGTCCTCTAATATGTGGTATTGCGGTGCTCGATTTTCGGCCTCTTCATTTCCAATTATGAACTCGTAAGTATCTACGCCGACTTGTCTAGGTAATCCATTAGCGATAATAGCCAAATCTTTCATATGCGGTTTTTTGGGGTTTCTCCACCACTTTTTTCCAGTATCATAAGGCAATAATTTATGGTTGATAAACTCGTTATAGACCCAATCCGCCATTTCTTGCGTTGTCATAATTACTCCAAAGAAAGTATTTGCTCAATAACTCGTGGTTTAAGGATTTGAATAAGTCGTGGGTTAATCTTTTGTAGCACTTCTTCGTCGATAGAACTAATCCTTAATTGAGTATGTCCATCTTCAAGCGTAATAATATCGCCTTTTACAAATGGGTGGTGTCCATATACGCCGATTTGCGAGTAAATCTTCATCTTTTGAAATCCGAACTTGCTATCTAACTTATACGACTTATTGGCATTGTAATAAAAGTAAATGGTGTCCTCAATATCGTTATCGGGGTTTTGCCACTTGCCAATATGTAGGTATTTGCTACGATCTATTGTGATATGTTGGTTCATTACTCGCATAATAAATACCTAGTTCTTTTGAAATCCATTTTTCATAATCAAACCGCAACGACCGCTTAAAGCAAATTGGACTTCTTCGGTAATTGGATTTGCTTCGGTGGTTAGCAAGGCGTGAATAGTTAGATATTGAGCCCACTTAAATCCCTCTATCTTGTCCGCACTATCGCCATTGGTATCATCTATCAAATGGGCGTAAATGGCCGCTTTTGTGTGGGCTAAATCATCATTAGAACCCATTATGTAAGTAATTAAACTTTCATAAGCATTATTGACAACCGCAGCACTATCATCTATGCCATTATCGTTAGTTGGGTCAATTCCCCATTCCATCAATTCTTTACTTGTTATTTTATAATCCGCCAAAGTTGCCATTGTTTTTGTTCCCCTTTGCTATTTCTATTACTTATTTTACCACATACGCTTTATTATCGCTATATTTCATACGATAGGCAAAAAGAAAAGGGTAGTATTGCTACCACCCTTGACTTGTTGGGATTAAGTTTCGTCCGCTTCCCAAATAATGTAGATTTTCTTGTCCTCGTAGTTATCGGCAGTATCGGTTTCCCCAACTGCGTTTTCACCAGCGGCGTCGTAAGCATATCCGCTAATCGTATAACCCGTTTTGGCAATTCCATATAACTCGCCCGTTTCTTCCGAAACCATAGCAGTCAAAGCGGTCAAATAGTTCGTCCCTGCTGCTAATTCAGGTATCACTACATCGGCTTCGCTGCCG
>JALOBO010000002.1 GCA_023228225.1 Clostridia bacterium | reverse complement strand
ATTAGCATTAACCCATAAGCACAAACTCTACCAATATCAATAAATAATTCAACAATACTTTGGTTTTGTGTAATGTATGAGCGCATTGACATTAACTTTACTAAATTATTTCTTTGCACCGTAAGCAAAGTTTCTAATATGACCGATGTTACTACATAAACTAAATTAAATATAATTAATGTAATAGGAGACAATTTAAAAGCCACCATTAAAATGCTTATAGTTCCAAGTATTACCAATGATATTATGAAAGGTTTGTGTTTTTTTGAGTTATAGAATTTTAAAAATAATGATAACGCAATAATAGAAAAAACCGCAACAACGGAAGTTAATACACCTAATTTAAAAGTCGTTACAAAAACAAAAATTGTTAAAATTGTAATAAGACTATTGACATTATGCTTTAAACCATAGAAAAATGATGCTAAATATAAATACTTATATGGCCTAAACGTCATTTCATCTTTTTTAATGGTTTTAATAAAACTTTTCAAATTTATAGTTTCAGTATTTTCATCTTCATTTTTTATATAAAATGATAACAGGATTTGTGCCAAACTAAATACACATACTATAATGGCGATGCGGCTAAAAGAATATAGTTCAATCGCCGCGCCTAATGTTATAGGTATTACTACATTTATTACTTTTTTTGTAATTGCTTTTAGTGATATTTGTTTTTGCATATTCTGGCTACTAACAAGTTCATTTTGTAATATGTTAAAACTGGACCAAAAAAATGCTTCCGAAATGCCTAAAAATAATGCTATTAAAACAATATATTCTGCAACATCAGATTTTAAAAGAGCAATTAAAAGTATAAGAATACATTTTAAAATAACGCCGATTCTAAAAAAAATAACTTTTGACCTTTTAGTGAATCGCATACTAAGCAAAAGATATAAAATGCCAATAATTGCATAAACAATTACATAAAACAGAGATATATTTACAATATTACCAGAATTAATCTGCAATAAATAAGCTACTAAAAATATATTTACAAATAAACCTATTACATTATTTATGCCACTGCTAATTAATAGAAGCAAAGCATTTTTATTAATTTTTTTCATTAGTACTGCCTTTTAAATTTATTCTACTATTTTTATTAAAAATTTCATTTTTAGTATAGTGCTAATTATAATAAATTACAAGTAAAAAAAGAAATTGCTGTTATAAAAATATTGTTATAAAATATGTTGAGATGAATATGGAAGAGTTTTACCTACTTTAAACGCAATTCTAAAAAATCCAAAACTCTTCCGCGAGCACCACGCCCCCTGTTTTTTAATTATTAAAGCACGCGTGGAGTAAAAAGATTATATATTATTAATTCCACATAAAATAAAAAAACATCGGCGTTCTGTTTTAGATAAAAGAGCCAAAGAGATTGCGTTTGTGCGGTGGATAATTTACACCCGCGGGGTTAGAGTGGGCGTAATAAAAATACCGAATGCTCGTAGGTGTTCCTACCTTAATTCTACATTTAATGATGTTACTCACTTTGTTCGTAATGATGTTCGCAAAAATTTTGCGAATGATGTGATGTTTGTTAATATATACCTTAATTGTGCCAACGGCACAACATCATTATGCGTTAGCATAACATCATTTGTCCGCTAGGACAAACATCATTGTTAAAAGAAAAAGAAGTCATTTTGACTTCCTGTTCTTTTAACTGGCTCCCAAGGTAGGCGAACCTAGTGTCCGGTGAGAAATTGTCTATTTTTTGTTTGTCGCTTCGCTCCAAAAAATAGATTTCTCCCGCTTTCCACTGGGCTTTTTCGTCCACTGGACGCGCCCAGTTTCAAGCCCCTTCGGCTTTTGCTATCGCAAAAGTGAATTAACCGAAGGTTCGTAGGTGTTCCTATCTTAACTTTTCATTATTCATTATTCATTATTAAAAGAACAGGAAGTCAAAATGACTTCCTGTTCTTTTAACTGGCTCCCAAGGTAGGGCTCGAACCTACGACCCTTCGGTTAACAGCCGAATGCTACTACCATTGAGCTACTTGGGAATATTATTAAGTTCTTTAATAGTATATTACAAAGCTTAAAAAAATTCAATAGATTTTAATGATTTTTTTTGAATTTATTGGAAAGGACCTTTTACAGTCCTTTCCTTAGTTCAATAATAGAAATCTGGCGGCGACCTATTTTTCCGGCTCGTTACCAAGCAAGTATTTTCGGCGCTGGGAGGCTTAACTTCTGTGTTCGGTATGGGAACAGGTGGGACCCTCTCGCTAGTGCTACCAGAAATGGTTGAATGACAGTTTAGTGTACACTCACAACTGTATAAACGAAAAGTGCTTAGTTATCTGTATCTTGATGTTTATGCATCTAGAATCATTTTTATGTTCTTTTTTAATTTCTTAAAATCCATAATTTTGGATTAAGCCCTCGACCTATTAGTATCGGTCTGCTCAATACATTACTGTACTTACACTTCCGACCTATCAACCTTGTAGTCTTCAAGGGGTCTTACTAACTTAATGTTATGGGATATCTTATCTTAAGGCAGGTTTCACGCTTAGATGCTTTCAGCATTTATCCTTTCCGCACTTCGCTACTCAGCTATGCCACTGGCGTGACAGCTGATGCACCAGAGGTGC
This sequence comes from Clostridia bacterium, assembly GCA_023228225.1. GTDB lineage: Bacteria > Bacillota > Clostridia > Christensenellales > UBA1242 > JALOBO01. The sequence goes on along the minus strand of JALOBO010000002.1, from coordinate 122,818 downwards.
GTCCACTCCGGTCCTCTCGTACTAGGAGCAGCTCCTTTCAAATATCCTACGCCCACGATAGATAGGGACCAAACTGTCTCACGACGTTTTGAACCCAGCTCGCGTGCCACTTTAATCGGCGAACAGCCGAACCCTTGGGACATACTACTGCCCCAGGATGTGACGAGCCGACATCGAGGTGCCAAACTCCTCCGTCTATGTGAACTATTGGGAGGAATAAGCCTGTTATCCCCGAGGTAACTTTTATCCGTTAAGTGACGGCAATTCCATACTCTACCGCCAGATCACTAAGCCCTACTTTCGTATCTGCTCGACATGTTCGTCTCGCAGTTAAGCTCCCTTCTGCCTTTATACTCTGCGAATGGTTTCCAACCATTCTGAGGGAACCTTTGGACGCCTCCGTTACTCTTTTGGAGGCGACCGCCCCAGTCAAACTGCCCACCAGACACTGTCCGCTCTCCGGTTTACGGAGTAGCGTTAGAATCCCGAAATCAAAAGGGTGGTATCCCAACGGTGACTCCCTATACCCTGAAGAGTATAGTTCCCAGTCTCCCACCTATCCTGTACATTTAATTCCAGTATTCAATATCAAGTTGCAGTAAAGCTCTACGGGGTCTTTCCGTCTAGTCGCGGGTAATACGTATCTTCACGTATACTTCAATTTCACCGGGTCCCCTGTTGAGACAGTGCCCAAATCGTTATGCCATTCATGCGCGTCGGAACTTACCCGACAAGGAATTTCGCTACCTTAGGACCGTTATAGTTACGGCCGCCGTTCACTGGGGCTTGTATTCAATGCTTTGGACTTTCTCCTCACATCTCATCTTGACCTTCCAGCACCGGGCAGGCATCAGCCCCTATACTTCATCTTGCGATTTAGCAGAGACCTGTGTTTTTGATAAACAGTCGCTTGGGCCTTTTCACTGCGGCCTATACATTTAAGTATAGGCACCCCTTCTTCCGAAGTTACGGGGTATTTTTGCCGAGTTCCTTAACAAGGGTTATCCCGTCCGTCTTGGGATTCTCTCCCCGCACACCTGTGTCGGTTTGCGGTACGGGCATCTGATACCTACTTAGCAGCTTTTCTCGCCAGCGTGAATTCATCAGCTTCGTTACTAATTTCACTCCCCATCATCACTCAGAAAATGCGATAAGCGTACTTCACTACTTATTCTCCCTTGTGATTTAGCCACGGAATTTCCATCCCCGTGGTCTGACTATCCTTCTGTGTTACTGCCTCAGTTCTTTATCGGTATCCGATGGTGCAGGAATATCTACCTGCTGTCCATCGCCTACGGCTTTCGCCCTCGGCTTAGGCCCCGACTTACTCTGGGTGGACGAACCTTCCCCAGAAAACCTTGTGCATTCGACGGTGAAGTTTCTCACTTCACTCTCGCTACTCATGCCGGCATTCTCTCTTGTATGCAGTCCACCACCCCTTCCGGTATGGCTTCTGCCCACATACATTGCTCCTCTACCAATTAGTACTTTATACTAATTCCTAAACTTCGGTGGCAAGTTTTAGCCCCGGTAATCTTCGGCGCGATATCACTCGACCAGTGAGCTATTACGCACTCTTTTAATGTATGGCTGCTTCTAAGCCAACATCCTGGTTGTTTTAGCAATATCACATCCTTTACCACTTAACTTGCACTTTGGGACCTTAGTTGTAGGTTTGGGATCTTTCCCTTTTGACTGTGAAACTTATCTCACACAGTCCGACTCCCTATTAGCAATTGTTCGGTATTCGCAGTTTGATAAGGTTCGGTAACCCGTGAAGGTCCCTAGCCCATTCAGTGCTCTACCCCCGACAATCTCATTATAGAGGCTAGCCCTAAAGCTATTTCGAGGAGAACCAGCTATAACCTGATTCGATTGGAATTTCTCCACTATCCACATGTCATCCCCGTATATTTCAACAGACGTGGGTTCGGACCTCCACAGCATTTTACTGCTGCTTCATCCTGCACTTGGATAGCTCATCAGGTTTCGGGTCTACACTACGCAACTTATTCGCCCTTTTTAGACTCGCTTTCGCTTCGGCTCCGGTACTTAATACCTTAACCTTGCTGCGTAACGTAACTCGCCGGCCCGTTCTACAAAAAGTACGACGTCGCACTCTTCCATTGCTAGATGTAGTGCTTCGTCCGGTTGTAAACATATGGTTTCAGTTTCTCTTTCACTCCCCTCCCGGGGTTCTTTTCACCTTTCCCTCACGGTACTCGTTCACTATCGGTCATTAGGTCGTATTTAGCCTTATGAGATGGTCCTCACTTTTTCATACCGGGTTTCTCGTGCCCTGCACTACTCTGGATCTCTGCTCGCTTAGTTACTGGCTTTCACTTACGGGACTTTTACCCTGTTTCGTCTAACTTTCCAGTTATGTTCTGTTAACCAATTTGTCGCTTTATTGCAGGTCCTTACCCCGAAAGTATTTCTACTCTCGGTTTGGGCTCTTACCCTTTCGCTCGCCGCTACTTAGGCAATCGTTAATTTACTTTCTTTTCCTCCAGGTACTTGGATGTTTCAGTTCCCTGGGTTCCCCTTTGCATACTATTTTATTTATATGCAAATACCACAACATTACTTGTGGTGTGTTTCCACATTCGGACATCTACGGATCAAGGCTCATTTGCAACTCCCCGTAGCTTTTCGCAGCTTATCACGTCCTTCTTCGGCGCCTAATGCCAAGGCATTCACCATACGCTCTTGTTAGCTTAATCGTTTTTCGTCGATTCTAGTTATTTCCTTGTTAATTTTTTCTCAGACTCAGTGTATTTTAAATCTTTGTGAATTTGTTATACATATTACTTTTGTCTTTGTTTTTTGATATTTGATAATATTTATCTTTTCGTTTTATACAGTTGTCAATGTACCTTCTACGCACCCTGCGTACACTACCCTTTTTTGGACAGCGTGTTATTCTAGCACAAGCAATATTGTTTGTCAATGATTTTTTTTAAAATTACACAAAAAAATGTATGCGTTTTTTTATAAAATTTAATTCATCATATTGACTTATGTATTATTAAAGAGTATAATATATTTTATAATACAAATTATTACATTTACATAAAAAACAAAGGAGATTTACAATGAATAAAGTATACGAACAAACCATTTTAAAATCATTAAATAAATATAAAGGTATGTATGAAACTTTTATTATTAATAGTACTGATGAAGATAAGAAAAATATTGCAACAATAATTGAAAGTTGCATAGAAAAAATTGATAAAATTTATACTAGTAACGTTTATAGCAACGAATTTATAGAAAAATCTGAAAGATTTGCAAATTATATACAAACAATTACCGAAATGTCAAAAAAAATGGAAGCCGATAACTTATTAGTATACATCAAAGATGTAATTGCTAGCCAAAGCAGTATTGCAGTATTAAGTAACTATGAAGATGAATTGATAAAAAATTTATATGAAGAAAAACTTAAATAAGATTATTCCGCCTACCTAACGGATAGGCGGAACTAGGCACCGTTTAAACTGAATCTTTTTAACGCTTTAGCCCCAAACAGAACCACCTAGCGTATACATACGCGTCGGAACCTGTTTGGGGCTAAATCATTTAAAAATCTTTCAGTTTAAACTACTTTGCGTGTCCTTGTTTATAAAGATATAATTTTGCTGTATTTTAATGTTAATATTATACTCTTAAATGGAACACAATGTAAAAATTTAGAATTTTGCTTTTAAACTCAAAAGTACAGAAAGAATATACTATGTGTTTGTAATAGTGTGTTTTAACCGTGCAGTACGGTTTAAAAATCCCCTGCGAAGAAAAAAGAATAGTTTTAGGCTTTGCCTAACTTTCTTTTTTCGAGCAACATCCTATGAAGGAAGGGATCAGCATTTTTATCAAAAATGCGGTTAAGAGGGAAACCACGAGCCCAGCGGTTAGCAAATTTTTAAATTTGCGTGCCCGCTACTTATCGGCTCGTGGTGTCCCTTTTAAAATACTACATAAACATATCTTTCACTTCTGGTAATGCAACTATTTGCACATTGGTACGGGCTAAGAAACCTGATATAAAGAAACATTGACCAACGCGAGCGCCTGCTATTGATCGGCGTTCGCCTTCATTTAATCCACCCGATTGTCTATATAATTCGGCAAGGTCATTTAAATCGTTAGGCGCAAGAGAGAATATCATAGAATAATGGCTTGCGTTAATAACAGCCGCAGACTGACGAGCAATATCGGGCGAGCCTACAAAGTCTTTTACGTTCTGTGTAATAATAACTTGCATTCCACCATATTTACGAATACGCTTAGCCATGTTAAACATAAAGTCTAGTGCTATTGGGTGTTTAGGATTAATAAATACGTGCGCTTCATCAACAACTACAACAATTTTTCGATTTGCCTTATATTTTTTGTTATAATCAGCATTTCTAATAATTTCATTATCTAAGTACCTAAACACAAGTAACATTTGTGCCGCAGCGACAACTGTGTTTCGATTGGCAAGTAATGAACGGAAGTTAAAACATACAAAATTTTCATCTGTTACAATAGAAGTAGGTCCGTTCCACAAGAAACTATTTCTACCTCCATGTGCAAATTTATCTAAGTAAGTAGTAATTAATCTAAAATTTTCAATTGCGAACTCATCTTTTGCATTTTCTAATTCTTCAACTGATAAGTCATATAAATCGTCAAATGTTGGGAAGTCCTCAGGCTTTAATTTACTTATATGAGTATTTTCATCAATATTTTTCATCTTATAAAGTTTACGTTTTACAATATTATTAAGTGCTTCAAGTGCGTTAGGAGTTAAGCCTTCTAACACTACTTTAAAATATTCTTCTAAAAATAGTAGATGTGCCATAAACGAATTTGATTGACTTTCTTCATCTTCATCAGCAAGCGTTTCCATAACATGAAACGGATTGAATCTACCTTCAAGCCCAGAGCCTACATCAATCAATTTGCCTTTTAATTTATCTGTAAGTTGTGCATATTCATATTCTGGATCTAGCACAAATATTTTAGTATCGTCTGCTGCTAAATTTGCAAGCAGTGCTTTTGTTGCATACGATTTACCAGAACCCGATTTACCCATCACAATCATATTACTATTAAAGTGTTGATAATCTCTTAAAAAGAAATCTACAAATGTAGGTCCATCATAAGTATCGCCAATATATAGACCTTTTTCGTCCATAATATTACTACTAATAAATGGGAAAGCCGCCGCAATTGAAGATGAGTGAATACCGCGTGTAAATTTTGTAAGTAAATCTAATTTTGATATGCTACTACTTACAAATGAATCAACTTGTCTGCCAAATAATTCGCTATATCTAAAACCATTTTCTCTTAATTTTGAACGAACTTGTTTTTTAACCTCAGTTTCGCAAGTTAAATGCATGTTAACATCAAAAAGTTGTTCATTATGATTTTTTAATTTAATCATTAATTCTTGTAATGTTTCTAGATGGGTTTGCAACTCTATAACCTCACTAGATTTACCTGCATGCATTAATTTTGTTTGAGTTTCCATAATAGCATTATCTATATTTTTTTCAGCCCTATCAGTCGCAGTTGGGCTAATATTAAGAACGACCTTAGTTTTGGGAAGGCTAAACACTTCATACGCCCAAGCATTAGATACTTGAAGAGGATAATCTGTTACAACAAAATTGCTGTATTGCACATTATCTATAACAGTAGACATAGATTTAAATTTAATTTCATCAGGTGAAATCCATTTTAAGTAATCTTTTGGTTCAACCTTATCAATTTCACGTTCATTAAAATTCTTCCCATAATTCGCGCGCAAAAATGAAACAAGATCTTTCCCTTCAAGAATTTTTGAAGCGATTTGCGTTGTTCCACTTCCAAGTGATGCCATCATACCATTTAAAGTATTCATTAATTGCATATCATCGGTATCGTAGACTACAATGTAGTAACAATCTCTATATACTTTATTTTCCGGCATATCGTTAATTGCGGTTAAAAGTTTTACTCTACCATTAAAAACATTTTCACGGGCATCTAATTCTTCACGAGTTATTTCGCCTAATCTATAAAGTTTTGCTACTGCGTTATATTTTTTCTCCTCATTATATATGTAGTTATCAAAAAGCATTGCTTTGGTTAACTTAACTATACTTGTAGATTGACCTTGTGTAATGTAACGTAATGCATTGGTTACATTATCTATAACCAAATCCTGCTTATAATCATCAAGTAAAAAATATTGAATAGGCATAACTTCTATTACACCCGCAATATAATCTTTATAATCTATGAATTTATTATCAATAATTCCTAAAAAAGGAACTATTTTACTGATATCAACATAACCACCCTTTTTGAGTGTTTTGGAATATTTTTTTTGATATGCTAAAAATCTAAATGCTAATCCAATAGTTGTATATGCTTTTACTCCATCTTCAACATTGGCAAACATAGCCGCTGATATACTTAACCAAATTAATGCTAAATATAAAACATAAGGTAAATTGCTAAAAATAATTAATAAGAAAATTCCAATACAAAATAGTGCAAAAACGATATCTCCAAGTGAAACACCCCGCATAAATTCAAGTTTAACTTTGGTTTTTTTAGGAATAATTCTTGTTGTTGCCACTTTGCTTCTCCCATACTACTATTTGCAAATGTTAATTTATTATTATCAAGTGTATATTAATTAAATTATATATAAGTATATTACAAAAATACAATATTGAAAAGTAAATTTTGCTGTTTTTGAAAAACTGTTTTGCAATTTTAAATATTTTATATATTTCATTTTATACTTTCAAATATAATGAAAGAAATAAACAACAAAAACTGAGGGCGATTTTTCCCCTCAATTTTGTATGTGTTATTCCCCAACATATAATCAACTTAACCCTTGAAAGCATATTCACAAATGATAATGCCAACACATAAAAAGATTTTAGCACAAGAATTTTTAAAACGCAAATTAAATTATTATTATATTAACAAAATAAAAATGCGTTTTTTGTCGAATAAAAAAGATGCCAAATATTATAGCATCTTTTTTAGATTTGTTTGTTATTTAAGGTTTTTTCTTTTCTTTTGGAAGATAGCGTGACGCTGATTTTAATTGTGATAAATCACTTTCGGTCTGTCTCTTAAATTCTCTTCGTTGTTTTCCGCTCATATTTTTTAATTCTTCTTCCATACTTTGCCTTGCTCGTTCTATAACTGATGTTGCCTCTTCGCGAGTTGTAACCCCGATTTTTTCTTTAAGTTCTTGTAACTCGGAATCAATCAACGCTCTATTTTCTTCTTTTCGCTTTTCTTTATCTTCATACTTTTTATTTACTTCATCGTTTAAGCCTGTCGTTTTTTCTTGATAACTTTTTGTAAAAGCACCAACTAATGAGCCTTCTTTTTGTGTAGGCAACCCAAAATAACTTCCTAATGTTTCAACTCCTTTGAATGCCTTATATAATATATTTTTCGGTTCTTTTGATTCGGCTTTATCCAACTTTTCTTTCGATTTTGATTCGGTTTTATTTGTTGTTTTTTCCGTAGGAGGCTGTTCAACAGAGGTGGGTTCGTTTGCGGTTACACTTTCTGGCGCGGTAGGTTCAGTAGGTACGGTAGGCTCGGTAGGTTCGGTAGGTGTAGTCGGCTCTTCATTAGCAGTACTATCTCCTTGAAATGCCAATGCAGGATCAATAGGTGGCATTTTAGGAGTTAAAAGATTTTTTGTATTATCAGAAATACCTTTTTTTTGTGCTGGAAGTTTTGAGCCAACACTTGATATAGCCTTTGAAGCCAAACTAACATATCCGCCCGTTGCTTTTCCTAGGAATGATGCGCCTTTTGTTGCGGCACCAAATGAATCACCTATTAAATTTTTACCAACACTTAACGGATCGCCACCTTTTTCGTTTGTTCCAAATATTTCGCCAAAATATGCGGGTGCTTTTTTAATTACAAAAGCCCCGGCAATCATAAGCAGTAATTTAAATAGCGCATTAAAGAAAGGTGCTAAGAAATTTAAAGTTAAAGCAGTTGTATCCCCTAACTGTGATGAAAAACCACTAACAGCGCCAATCATTAATGATGATTCACTAAATAAATTAATCCTATTTAATATAGGCATTAGTATAAAGTAAAAATTTAAACACACTACTACCGCATACATACAAAGCACATTACTAATGAATGCGGCTTTCCACCTATCAAGCACTTTTGCAGAAAGCGGATACATAGAAATGGCAATAGGCGAAAACACAAATAATATTGTGATATAGAAAAATCTTTGTATCATAGCAAATGCAACTTGAAAGAAGCAAGATATTAGTAATATCGCACCCGCCCACGCTATAAGCATTGATGAAAGATTCCATAAATCATAGTAAAAAAACACTAATGAAGTATTATAGATATTAAAGCCACCACCTAATGAGTCAAATACTATGCTTGAAATAAATTCTCCGCCCAAAGTACCTAACCCACCAGCGGCAAAAGTAACTTGGTAATAATCATAATAGTCATTGCCATAGTCTTCGTTTACTCCACCAGTAAAACTTTCATAGTTAGTACCGTATAAAAATGCGTTATCAATTTGTGTTGCTATTGCACTGTTTTTTGTAGCATCTGTAAGTCCTGCCGAAACATCACTCCAATAATTATTAGGATTGTCATCGCCAAAATTTTCTATAAACAAATCATCGCTTCGCATTCTGTTGGCGTTATAGAACGAGGCTACAAACAATTGTCTGCTTAATAAATCGCTAGTATTTGGTGATGTTGCATCATCTAGCGCCCTTAAAAGCACATTGCCCATCATAATTCCGCCAATAGAAATTGCAGGAATTAATAAGCCATAGAAAATTGCTATAATGGAATTCCTAAAAACCATATATTTATTATTTTTTGGTACCGCTGCTTTCGTTAAATCATCAACAACTTGAAATTCCGATCTAATAACAGCAACAAATGTAAATACTATTAATAATAAAATTGCAAGTGCCACCATAGACCAAAATATTGATTGAATCGCCGGTTGCTGAATAAAATATAAAACAGGATCGCCAGCAAATGCATCTGCTACCCCGTTTAATAATATTTCGCCAGTTTCCGGATCAATTGTAACATTATAATTAGTTGCACCACTAAAAGAAAATTCACCAGTGCCACTTAAAGCGCCAAATAAAGTTTCAAAAAAATCTAATAATGCAAAAAGCCCGAGCGTAAGAGCATAGAGCAATTTAGGTATAAAACTAATTACACCCAATAACCAATTAGAAAATGTATCCATAAAATCGTCCATTATGCCACATATCATTGATCTAATTAATGTCATAGTATTCCTCCCTTTGAGGGTTTTAACGAAATGTACCAGCGGTGACATATTAAATTGTTTTTAACTTATATTATTATAGTAAATCAAAAACACGAATTTGTAAATACTTTTTGTAATAAAAACAATTATTTTACAATTAATCTTCAAACATAAGCCCCGGAAGTCCAATTTTAAAAGTTCCAGTATTTGATGTTTCAGACACATTTTCAAAAACAATTTCTAAAAAATCACATGCCGTATCATAGTAATAATATTTAGTTTGTCCGGAAATTAAAGATGTATATGGTGCAAAATGTGCAGTAAGTGTTTCATATTCATAAATTTTAAACTCAAAATCCGAACGATTTGTCCCAGTATATATGCTTTCTGCTGTTAATAATGTTTCCATCGCAATATTATCAAATTCACCTAATGTAAAAAATTCTTGCCCATTAAATATTGCTAATTCCTCTCCATCAGATTTTGAATTGTTATCAATAACAGCCCACTCTTCATCAGTACTACTATCCAATGTATATAAATCGTCTGCTGTATACATTGTAATTTGACCATTGTGTTGATATCTTAAACTAATTTGTAGTGACAGTTCATCTGTTCCGCTTTGAATTGAGTTTAAAAACATTGAAATTGCCTTTACATTTATAGTTTTACCGGGTTTAACCATAAAAATTACACTTTGATATTCTTGTTCAATCATATTAATTGCATATGTTGCATTTTCGGAAGCGGGATTAACAATATCATTAATGGTAAATTCTCGTATTGCCAAGTCAGTAATTTGCGGATATCTTTTTAATCCATCTTCTTTTCCATATGCAATATAGTTAACTATTGCACTAACTGTATTTTCGTAATTTTTAAAATCTGTCTGCCTTATGCTATATAGTCCTAAATAAATACCTGTATTATCGTATAACGGTTCGCCATTTTCATTATAAGAAAGTTTTCCTGTTTCATAATCGGAAATACTTGTACCAGTAATAAACTCGTGCATATTCATAGTGGTTTCAGTTGCGTCCCAAATACTATTATCATTGGCATCATCAAATTCGTAACCATAAAAAGTTCCACTTTCCATAAGTGCATTATCTACTAATAAAATATCAGCGCCTAACACATCGTTTAAAATCATCTGTTTTACATATGCAACTTCATCGCCCACCAAACCAATGTGATCCATTTCGGTGGCTAACTCATAAATTTTTGCGTTTACATTTAATGCGGTGTCAAATTCATTTACTTCTGTTTGTGTTAACAAACCTAATATTTTTAGTGTTAGTACTTGTATATAATTAGTGTTATATCCCGTTTGCACACCATCTAAATAACCCTTTGATGTTGACATATTATATCCATTTATAGTTGATAGCGGATTAAACATACTATCATAAATTCTCAAATATGAATAACTGGTGTCAACACTTATTCCATCATTAAATAAATATAAATTGATATCAAAACTAGAATCATCTATATCTGCGGGGGTATTTGTATATGCAAAATCAAAATTCTCACTTCTTATTGCGTTTTTATGTGTATCTTCTATACTTATGCTAAAAGGTAATGATACGGCAATCGCTTTGCCAACACCTATTCCATTATTTACTCCGCCAATATAAAACACACAACTTTCCGCTGTATTGTTTTCTAATCCATAGCCATAATCTGCGGTCAGCCTAATTAGTATTTCTGTCGCCATAATTGTATAACTTTCTCTAACATATTCTGTAAAATCGATATCATTTGTTTTGTATATTGTTTTAAATCCAGAAAAATAATCGTTTGCATCATATTCTGAGTCTTCGCCACCCATAACAGAAAAACACCCATTTAACACAGTAACAAAACTGATTAAAATAGTAATGAGAAATATGTTAAAAACTTTTTTAAGCATTTTTACCGCCTTTTTTACTTTCTGTAATGTATATATAATAGTATACATATTTTAAACTATTTTTACAAGAGAATTATAATTTATTTTGATTGTATACCATAAAAAATTAAAAAGCCGACTAAAAAAATCGGCTTATTATAAATTTACAATTTTAAATTACTAATTAAATTATTCTGTACCACCAGTTGCAGATTCAATCCAAACATCAATATTATCAGCGAATACTCTAAGTAGTAAAATTAGTGCAATCATTGCCACAAGTGCAATAACAGCATTAATTAAACGCTTTTTGGCTTCTTCACGCTTATCAGCAGAATCGGCTTTTGCAAGGTTAACGCCCAAAAATACAGCATAAATACTACCAACAGAGGCAACTACAACTAAAACTGGTCCTAAAATATCGTTAATTGCATTAAGTAGCCGATCTAAAAACGCTAAATTGCCTTCATAGCCCAAATTTGAAAGGCTTGGGGCAACAATTAGATTAGCCAAATTAAATAAAAATGCATTCATAATTTTCCTCCTGAAATCAAGTAATTAAATTAATTAAAAAATAGTTTTAATAAAAAATATTATTTTTATGCTTAATTCTAACACAAGTGTTTGACAAAAGCAATCTAATTATGTAATATTTTTATATAAATCACTTTTGTATTTTAACATTATATTAAATTAAATATTTAAGTCATTATTCATCATACATATTTTTTTAAAAAAGTCAATAAAATTTGGAGGTTTAACTTGAAAATTTTTACAGCTATATTCAAGATACTTATTTTGATTGCACTTTGCTTAGGTATTGGTGTGCTTACTTCCGAAGTTTTGGGGATAGGCAATATTAATTTAGCAACGTTAACACTGGAAATGATTATTTCTGACATCTTTACACTTGCGGTTGCTGGAATTTTACTCGTAATTATGGTAATATCCGCCTTAGATTACTATGTATCCCCAGATACACTTAAAAAGAGCAAACCACTAATTGTTATGTGGCTTAGCGGAACAAAAAAAGAAAAAGATGGAGATCAAAAAGAATTCTATGATGTGCATTGGCTAACAGAAGAAGAATTAAATCGCGCCCATACTTTTAGTTTTTACAAAGATTTAAAAAAACAAAAAGATGGCGTAGTAATTAGAGCCGAATATAAAAAAGGAAATTTATTTATTAATCTTGCTAAACCTATTCATGCACTAGTTATAGGTACTACGGGTAGTGGTAAAACCGAAGGCTTTATTAATCCTACTATACAATCTCTTTCCGAAACAAGCACTAAGCCTTGTATGCTTATAACTGACCCAAAAGGCGAATTGTATTATAAACATTCACGCAAATTAAAAGAATGTGGCTACAATGTTCAGGTACTTGATTTAAGAGAACCTTTTAGTTCATCACGCTGGAACCCGCTTCACCGTCCATATGCTTTTTATAGACGCAGTAAACAACTTGAAAATGAAATTAAAATACACACGGGTGCAAATCCTATTGATTTAAAACTTAAAGTTGTTTCAAAAAAATATGAATATGAATGGTATGAATTTGATGGTGTTGCTTATCCATCTGTGGATACACTTAAAGAGGCCTTAGAGGCTAAACGCCAAGAACTTCAAAATGAAGCCTTCGATGATATAAACGATGTCGCAGCGGTACTTTGTCCAATAGAAAACAAAAACGACCCAACATGGGATATGGGCGCAAGAGATTTTATAAAAGGCATTATAATTGCTTTAATGGAAGATACCGACTATGAAGAATTTAATATGAACGAAGATAAATTTAATTTTTATAATGTTAATAGAATAGCAAATATCAAAGATTCTGACCCAGACAATTCACTTGAAACATTAAAAAAATATTTTTCAGGCAGGGATAAATTTTCTAAAACTGTACCACTTGTTAACCAGGTTGTAAACAATGCACACAAAACAGCACAAAACTTTGTTGGACAGGCAACTGGTAAATTAAGTATATTTGCTGATAATGGTTTGTGCTATGCAACTAGCGGTAATGAAATTAATTTTGAAGATTTTATTAAAGGTCCCACCGCACTATTTATAAAAATAGCCGATGAAAAAGAGACAAGACACCCGATTGCATCTATGTGCATACTTCAATTATACAAATCACTTGTTGCATTTGCCAATTTACCACAATTTAATGGCTCATTAAAACGCCCAGTTTATTTTGTACTTGATGAATTTGGTAACTTGCCAAAAATTGAAAAACTAGAATCAATAATAACTGTCGGCAGAAGTCGTAAAATTTTCTTACTTATGGTAATTCAATCGTATCAACAATTAAACTTAAAATATGGCGATAATGCGGCAGAAATTATAAAAAATAACTGCAATATTCAAATATTTTTTGGCTCTACTGATGATAAAACTAAAAAAGAATTTAGTGAACGATGCGGGCATTATACTATAAATAGTAAAAACAGTTCAAAAAACGTACAAGATGGCAAAGTGTCTAGCGGTGAATCTTCACAAGAAAAATCTCGTCCTCTTATTTACCCCGATGAATTAAGTGAATTACCAGAGGGTATTGGTATTGTGAGTATATTCAAATCTTCACCTGTTAAATCTAAATTTACTTTTTCATATAAGGTGCCACTTTATAGTATGAAAGCGCCAAAAGAAGAGTTTGTTGTCCCCCACTATTTAAATGAAGAAAAAATTTATTACGATATTGATTACCGAAACTCGCTTGTTTTTAAACCAGCACAAAAAAAGAATAAGTTTGACTTCGATTTCTAGAATATTAAAAGGGGCACCAAAAACTAACGCTTGTACGCACTTTGTGCTTGCAAGCGTTTTTGGTTCCCCTCTTTAACCGCATTTTTAATAAAAATGCTAATCCACCCCGTTCATATGTTGCATACAAAAAATCTTTAAGTCGGGGAAACCCCGACCTAGATTTTTTGTACGCCATTTGCTACCGCAAATGATTAGAATTTACCTAGCGGTTTGCCACTTTTTAGGTTAAAATAGAAATGTTAAGTAGCATAAAATTAAAGATTTTTAAAACAAAGAGTAAAAAAGATTAATTTGAGGCGGTAATACTTTCCGCTTGACCGTTAGTCAAGTCGAATAAATTAGTATAAATAGTTAAAACTAAGGTATATATATATATAACATATTCAATTTAGTTGTAGATTTAAAAAGTATGTGTTAAAATATATTTAATTAAAATAGTTTCAATTCGTTTTATTGTATTTTGGAAAAAGTTATTTCGGGCATTAAGGAGATTCTAACCTATGACAAAACTACCGCAATTAAAGAAAATTGCAAAATACATATTATCATCGCTTTTTATCCTTGCGCTTTTAAGCACTGGTATGCTAAGTATAATTAATTTCCTTAACAAATCATATGCTGTCGGCAGTTCAGATACTTCGGTTTTAACAGTAGAAAAAATTAATACTTGGGTAGAGCCATTAGAAAACACTATACCATCAAATTATGTAAAACTAGCAGATTTATCCAGTAACGATTATGTACTTTTATCATCTGCTTATGTAACTGATGCAATCGCAAATGAATATGTTCTTGTTAAGCTTACTAACACATATGGAATATTGACCATAAATGCAACTGTTAATGGCAGACGAATTGCCACAACAAAAACATATGAAACAATAGACCAAACCAATAGATATTTTTATATGCTTATTTCGCTTGATGAAGGTGATGAGAGCATATGTTGGTACTCGGCAACCGCTAATCAAAATCTAGGCACTCCCCTCACAGTAGCCGAAAGACAGGGTACATATTTGTTTTCGTTTAATTACTCATACATTACAGCATTTGGTGATATTGTAACGGCAAGTACCCCAAGAACTTTCAGTTTTAATTTAACCGATGCTAATCCATATAACACAAGTGGCAATGACTTAAATTCTAGTTTAGAAACAGTATCCAATGCAGAAGCGGTATCTAATACCGGAGATATACTAATCACCAACCCAACGGTAGCACCTGCACAATATTTTTTTAATTATAACAACGAACAGACTTTACCTTTTGTAGGATATGAAACTGAATACGATTCAAAATTATATTACCCAACTGTAAAATATGATTTTACAAAATATGAATTCGGTTTTGATAAAAATATTTATAACACTACAACAAGTACCAGTATCCAAGTTGTAAACGAAACACTTGTTAGTAATAAATATACAGAATTCAGTATTATACTTACAAAACTAAATTCAAGAGGCGTAGCCACTGATATTTACAATGAATTTAATCAATCCTTAGAAACGAATACATATAATTTAGCAACTTTAAGTGCCACGCAATTTGGTAGTAATTGGATTTACACATTTAAAAATACTACATCAGAAAATATTAATGGTATTTCAACCATCGTATTAGATGGCATTAGATATACCATTAATCTCACATTAAACGGGGTATCAACGGGCGGTTCACTTGTAGAAATGGAAATACTAGACATCGGCGAGTACATATTTAATCGTGGTTACTTATTTAAAAGTGTAGTAACGAACGGTTTTGAAGATATTACAAATCTAGAACTAGATAGTATAAAAGTCACACTTTTTGGTTACGAACTTAAATACGCTTCAAATAATATTAATAATGCAAATTTTAATAATTCAGAAATTTATTCGGATTTTTCATATCAATTTAATAATAACTCCGACATATCTACACTAACCAGTGCAAATTTATTAGACATTTTAAACGCAAACGGATTAACGAAATCTTTTACAGAAATTGAAACAGAATATGTTGATGAACAAAATTATACTGAAACCACTACTTTGGTAACTTATACTTATTCATTTAATTTTACAACATGCACAATTACACGGACAACTGAGATAACAATAACTGCTATTATCACAACAAATGGAATACCTGATGAGCCCTCAGAAGTTTTTAGTGCTACTGGTGAATTAGAAGATTTACCTATTGCTTCTACAAATCAGGCGCCAGTATGGGCGGATTATTTAGGCATACTAGCAGAAGGTACTTTGTATAGTATTTCTAATCTTGGGGTCGTAACTGAGTCTGCATATACAAAAGGTATGTACATTACAAATCCCGGCACATATGTTTTAAAAATAAAATATTCTAATCCGACTTATACAAATGCAACAAGCGTTGCAACCCCTCAGTATCAATTATTCTGCTTTAAAATTTCTGCTTCTCAACCAGAATTTAAAATTCTAGAAAAACATATTGAGGGAGAAACCGTTACATATAGAACTGTTAATAGTGGCACATATACCAATCAAAACATTTATTTAGCATGGTTTGAGCCTACTCCATTTGATTATGATGTTAATATAACATATGTTGCATACGATTATATTACTGCAAATCTATCTGAAAACATAGATTATTCAGAATCGGTTTTTGCAGATGCTCAATATGTTATAATAGATGGAATAACTCAAAAAATAAAAATTGGTTCTGCATTGAGTATTAACGGACCGACAATAGATCCATTAGAAACTGCAAACGCAAATTATTATATTACTATGCGTTATGGCAATGCACAGACTTCTTTTGCATCGTATGAAATCACCATAGATAATAACCCAATTGACTCATCTTTTAAAATGCTTGATGATGCCAACTATATTTCCTCTACTCCTATTTCAAGTTTGTTTATTAATCAACCGTTTATATTAGGCTGGCAAGAAAAAGCGAGCGGAGCAATAATAACAACAACTTATGAATATACGCCTTTTGTAACTTCTGCCGAAACAATTGGGCTTATTGCTGGTACAAAATATATGAATATGAAATTAAGAACTGGTACATCTAGTGGTGCACTTTCTTATTCTAATGGAGTTTATTTAGAAGATGAAATTGAAACAGCAAATACTTCCAGCATATTAAATGGCAACGGAATTTACAAATTTACCATAACTGACCGTGCCGGCAATTTCGCAACACAGTACATAATTTTTGAAAATAGTGACCCAATAATTTTACAGCAACCTGTGCAAGATGCAACAAATCCCGAAAATATTTTAGCGGATAATGTAAAACTAACATGGGGCACGCATAAGGCCATAGCGTATACAGCCGGATTTGATGAATTAGATGAAATTTTACAAGAAATAACTGGCGAATATTATTATAACATCGAAGGCAGTGCTACAACTTACTTAATAATGCCCATTACTAGTATAACGCTTGCAAAATTTGGCATAGAAAATGTTAGCGGGATTACAAGCATAACTGAGCAGAACCACTCAACCGATAATTTATCCAGCCAAGACTTTTCAGAATATTCTGATACAACCATTGATTTAACCGATACTTTATATTATTCAAGTTTAAGTGCACAAATTAGTTCAGTATTTGGTGAAACCGCTGTTGCTGATGCGTATTCGGTATTTCCAGACACAACATCTAAACTAAAAAGATATATAAAATATTATCCATATGAAAACAATTTATCTTCGGTATTTATATTAATAAAATCTAACGGTAATGAAACACTTGAAACACTATATACAACTATTTTTCCTGATGCCACTATTAATGAATATGGAATCTTAGGAAATTCCGAAGGTGTTTTTAAGGTATTTGTAGATGACTTTATTTATTCATACCATAAAAAGGTTAACCCCTCATTATCGGTAAGCAATGTATCAAATTCAACTCATTTACAATTTGAAATCAATTT
This sequence comes from Clostridia bacterium, assembly GCA_023228225.1. Lineage (GTDB taxonomy): Bacteria > Bacillota > Clostridia > Christensenellales > UBA1242 > JALOBO01. Next base: position 104,935 of record JALOBO010000002.1, on the reverse strand, counting down.
AGATAATTCGCGCGTTGTAACCCGTGCATATGATGATAATGGTATAGTCCGCACTGTAACTTCATTAGACAACACAAAAGATAGTCGCATATATGTAAATGGTGGAACAAATAGGAGCTTTGCATTTACAACTTGGAATACACTCGGCGTATACCCATTTGAACTTGATACGCTCACACTAGAATATTATCCACTTTCATATTCAGATGATTACAGCGAAAATTATCCTTATACTGCTAGCCCTACCGTTACTTACGATTTGTTAACGCTAATTGATGAAATAAATGCCTATGGCACTGCAATTTCCGATACATTAAATATTATTGGCAGTGTAACTGGCGAAGGTAAGTATGTAATAACACGTACATATGATGTTTTAGACACTGATACAGCGGGTTTAGATGAAATTGGTTTAGCAGGCGATATTAAAACCAGAGTTTACACATTCTTTGTAGACCGTAACGAAATTATATTAAGCGGTACACAAATAGGCAGTAGCATTGAAATGCTTTTAGGCGCAAATAATACAATCTTTAAATCGTTTAAACGCTATATTTCAGGCGATGAAAATCAACTCGTTCTTTATACTAATTTATTACCTGTAAATTTAATTGCACCTTCAAATAAATATAGTTTGTATAATTCTACTAATTCTAATTTTGATACTAATGCTAACCTATATCCATTCTTTTTGACCGCAACAATTTCTTATATCGACCAAACAAATCCAAAAAAAACAGTTACCACAACACTACAAAGTGTTACGGCCGATCAAGATAGTGATGATACTTCTTATTTAACCGACATACTAGGAATTAATCCTATCACTTTAAATTCGTTTACCGTGGTTGGAACTAGGTATAAATTTACTGTTACATTTACAGATTTTACAGACTCAGAAACAATAGATGGTACATCTGGCACATTTACCGCAAACAAAACATCTTTTGATTTTTATATAGAAATTATTTCGCCGACCGGCACAATGACGGGCGATGAGGACAGAGAAATTTTAATAGGTGACCCAGAAAACAATTTGAGTACAAAAACCGGCGTTAACTCTATTATGGATACTTCGCTTACATATTCTTGGGTTGACCCGTCTGATCCTTATTATGCTAAAATAGATCTTAATAAAGTAAAAATATATGAAACCGCAGTTACCGATAATGTGGCAATAAAAAATTTAATTTATGGGTTTGATATAGATGATATCACATTTATAAATACCTATGCTCTTACTTTAAACCAAACATTAGTATCTACACTAGATACAGATGGTGATTCAGTATTAAACGACTCAGATGATTATTATCAATATTCATATACAATTAGTTTGCCCGCCGAAACAGACAGGCTTTATGAAATGTATATCGCCTATGAAGGCAGTGAATATTCTTATCGAGTTGGTGCAGACTCTTCATATTATGAAAGTACACAAATTATGGCGATTGATCATACCGCCCCTGTTTATAATTTAGAAAAAGTTAAACAGCAAGATGATTTTTATCAAGCAAACTCTGCTTCACTTAATTTAGAAGATTATGCTTTTGCTCTAACCAACGATTTTGTATTTAATCGTGCAACCGAAACTTATGTGACTGAAAATGCACTTTATGGTTATGCACAAGACACTTTCCGCATATTCTATCGTAAATACGATAAATATGAAGGCGGAATATACAATGAACAAAGTATAGTACCAACTGATGAAGATTACGAAAATTCCTCTATTCAAGGTTTAAGATTTAGCACAACATCAGCATTATATTCCGAATTTACAAACAGGTACAATTCCTTATCATTTAAAAATATCGTAACAAATTATGGTTATTATGAAATTATAGAATGTGATGAAGCCGGAAATTATACTGTTTATACTGTCCTGCTCCGCCCCGCTACATTTAATCTGACTATTACAGACACTGAAACTGATATAAACAGCACACTTACTTCTAGCGAAACGATGCAAAATCTATTACCCTATGAAATTTATTCAATAAACAATGGCGATGTTTGGTACACGGTAACAATCACAGATATATCTGTACAAAACGTTTCCCCCGTTGTTAACACGTTTGTACATTACAACACTACTAATGATGATGCGTTTATAAATGATTTAAATAGCGTTATTGCTGATATCGATGGGACAAAGGCTACGCTGGGTGCAAGATATTTAGTAACAATAACAAACAGGTTTGGCGAAGAATTTTCAGTTACCACCAACATTGCAGGCTCTGTCACTTTAACCCCAATTATGAGTTCGCTCACATATTTAGATATAACATATGTAAAAGTTCAAATTCCCGCAAATACTTATATAACAAATCTTGTATCAATTATAATTAAAAAAGTTAACGGGCCCAATCTTGAAACCGTTATGACTACCGATAATTCCGCTACCCCTGTAACGATAGGCACAGTAGGACTTGACATAATAAGAGAATATTTCTTCTATGCTGGCAAGTATATTGTAACTGTTACCGATAACTTTGGAAGAACAAACGAATTAGCATATGATGTATCATTTGATACTACAATATCGCCAAATACACCGATAACATTTGATGGTAATTATGTACAAAAAACTGAAAGTGGCTATGTTAATACTTATTACACTGCATTCGGAACAGAGTTTACATACCAAACAATTTCATATAGTCTTAAAGTTTCTAAAAACGGGATTGTAATTTATAACGATAATGCGGGCGAAACCGCAGTAAATATCTTGGCATCAAACGGAATTACAAAATCTATTATTAGTACAATAGGACTTTCAACATTAACTTTTAGCACTCCTACTACAAACGTTAATGACCAGTATGTAATTACTCTAACTGACTATGTAGGAAATACAAAAAATTATAAAATTGTTTTATATACAATTTTACCTCAGATAATACTTACAGATATTTATAATAACGATATGAGTGCTACACTTGTTAAAAATGGTGGTTTAACTGCTGGTTCTACAAGTAAACAAGTAGTAGTATCTTGGTCAACTATAAGTTCTGGCATTTTTGATGCTGTTGCAACATATAGATATGCCGATACCGCTACCAACTTAGATACAACAAGTATAACGCTTTCAATGGGCACAATACTATCTACGGTCGGCTATTATGAAATTACAATAACAAATACCGATCTTGCAAATTCAACAACTGTTCGCTTCTACATTAATTCTGCCGATATTGCTACATTTAAAGTCTTTGTAAATCAAGGCACAACACGACTTCCGCTTATTGTGGCAAGCACACAGTATAATTACAACAGCGAAAGTATTGACCAGTACTTTACAAAGTATAGCGAAACCGGTACAAATAATTATTCCATTGAAGTAAATGATGACAAACAAATTACAAAAACCAAACTTGATACGATAACATATACAACAGGATCAAGTTCATTAAGCACAACTGTTACCACGGTAATATGGCAAATTAGTGGCTCATCTACATTAGTACTTAATAAAAAAATTGCAGTTACCACAGTTAGCACTCCTACTGGTGCTGGATTTGCTTCAAATTACAATAATGGACAAAGCGAGCAATTACTTACTCTATCAAATGTAACCGCCTCAGACATAGCAACCGTCAGCGTGTTTACTATTGCTGGCAGTGTTGCCAATACATCAGTTATAGTTAGTTGGAAAACTTATAATGCTATTCCGGGCAACTTTATATATCTTGATGTAAGATTAAATGATGGTTCATCACTTGGATATTTCTATGATGGCACATTAACACTCACCGATAACGGTAAATATTCTTTCTACTTTTATGATTTAGCAGGTAATCAACATACTTTTGCATCAGGCACTTCAACTTCCGCAAGTGTATTCAGTTTATATAAATTACATACCGTACCATTTAGTATTGGTGTAACAAATAATGGTAAAACAAGCACCTCGTCTTCGCCAATTGACAACGCAATATACAACGGAACAGTATCAGTATTAAGGTTGTATGCTGATAAAGTAGTTGGGGTAATGAGTGTATACGTATCTTATAACGGTGGCGAAAGTGAGCAAGTAACTTCTGTCAATAATCAATTTACATTTGAAAAAGCAGGCTACTATGTGCTTACAATAAATGCAAAAATAAGGACTTCTAAAACCGGCGATGTTCAAACAGGTGTAACCACATACAAATTTACAATAATTGATGATAGTGAAGCAAGACTTGGATTTGAATTTAGTCCTGTCAATAATTATGAAATAATTAAAGTCATACAAGGCACATACAATGTTACTGATTTCTTAAAACAAGATTACAATACCGACACTCTTACAAGTCTTTACTTATCATTATATGGTGGGCATGTCGGACTATATAAAATTACAGTTGCAGTAAATTATATTACCATTCGCGCATCACAAGAGTTCAGTTTTAATGTTTGGATTGGTGGTGAAACTCCTGTAATTACTTCTAATGTAGACTTTGGTAGCAATACAACAAAAGATATCGTTCTAACAATAAATAAATATATGCTTTATACCGCAAATGGCAATATTAGACTAAGAATAACAGGACAAGAAGATGTTATAATTAATGAAGAAACTGCTGGTAACGCAAGCGAATTAACAGAAATAACTCTTACAGAAAATGACTCTTACTTAATTCAATTTTTAAGTGAAAGTGGCAATCTACTTGCAAGTTACAGAATTAATAAAGTGGCACCCTTAAACACAACAGCAATAGTATTAATAATAATTGCATCAATCGGTTTGTTGGTATTAATATTCTTCTTTTTCAGACTTCGTAAACGAATGAGAATTAGATAATTATCGTTTTAATAAAAGCCCCCGCTTATTAACAAATAAGCGGGGGCTTTTATTAATTATAAATATTAAATAGATGGAATCTTTAAATTTTCAGAAGCAATTGATTTTAATTCTTTTTTAATTATTCTATCTTCGTTAACATTTTCATCTATAACAATTCCAGCAAATATAGTTAAACTAAAATCTTTTAAACTTCTGCCTGAGGCAAAATATTTTTTTATTGCATACACGGCTTTACTAAAATACACATTGCTCAAATTATAATTGTTGACTGATATTTGCGATGTATTATTTTGAGATTGAAACAGCATTGAATATGCTTCTACAAGTTTTTCTAAGCCATTAAAGAATAATATCACATTTTTCCCTTGTTCACAGAGTCGCTTACAATATTCAAGAACCAGTGTCGCAACTCTAATGCGAACCTCAAATGAAAGACTAAATTGCAAACAATAAGTTTCAATATTTTTGTACTGATTTAGTATTGTAATATATTCTGGTGGTTGGTCAATTCCAAAATATACTATTTTTGCATCTTCATTATTTTGTGCGGATTTTATTAAACTGTTTATGTATTGGTCATTTAAAGATTGTTCAGAAGATGTTATCAATATCCTCTGTCCATAATAAACAGGCGTAATTAATGCATCTTTTGGCATATCGTCAAATTTTATTTGTTTATTAGGAATAACAGGCTCTAAGCATTCAAAATCCACTTTTAAATTTTGTTGGTTTACAGAAAGAACATCAGCAACAGATGTTTCTTTAAGCAAATTGTTAGTTTTGGCCGTAACTACATCGCCACTTCTTAAATTATATTTATTGATAAGAGTTGGCGAAATATAAATGCCGTTGCTTAACGATTTAATAAAATCCACATGTAAAAATCCTAAATTACTATTTATAATCTCAACGATTCCATTTACAGTACTATCGTCACTTTGATCTAGCACTTGTTTAAAATTTTTAGTTTTATAATCTGCATTATAATTGGCTACGCTTTCGTACGAAAACTCCATAGGCGATTTATAATCATAATTTTTTCGATTATTACCTGCTTTGTTTATAAATGCTTCCATAATGTCAGGAGTACTAATTAATGATTTTGGTGGTCTACCTTGATTGGTTTTACGAATATGTGGCGCTATATCCCCGTTTATTATTTGCATGATTTGGTCAATTAGTTCTTGCTTTTTATATAATGTAGGGGAATATACTCCTAATTGCCTTCCCAAATTTCTTAATTCAAATATACTTAAAGTGTCCAAATTTTCGGGATTAAAATTTTTATTATCCATTTTGCCCTCCTATTTTATTTTTGTTTAATATAAACAAAAAAACAACTTTATTTTTATTAATAAGTATAGTACATTTTGCCTAAAATGTAAATTGTTTTTTTAAAATACTATTATATTTTACAAAATTTATTATTTACCAATCTTGATTATCAAAAAAAGAAACGGGAGAGGTTAACTTAATTACCTCTCCCGTTTCGGCAAAGCCTATTAAGCCTTGCAATATTATATTGCGCAGTTTTTTTAATAATATACATCAAAATTTTACATTTAAAAATAATAATTTATGAGTAAAAAAGAAAGAAGAGAGATTAAATAAATTATCTCTCTCATTCTTGCAAAGGCGTTAAGTCTTTGCTTTATTATATTATGTAATTTATTTTAAATTATTCATAATTTAAAAATTCTATAAATAATTCAATTAGGGTAGGGGTAATAAATAAAATAGATATATCAAGACTCCCCTACTATTCCCCACTTCTAAAAAAATATATGCTCATATGAACATAGATAAAACGGCTAATATCTGCATGTTTAGTTATATAAATTAAATAAATAAAAGAAAGCCGAATATGGATATCTTTTTCGGCTTTCCATACAAGTTTTTTACAACTTGCTTATTTATTTTATGTAGTTTATCCTGCATTATACATAATTATAAAATATTTTTTATTGAACCAAAGAACCTTGATTTGTATCCACTACCCTAAGAACTTCTTCTTCTACTCCGGTTATTGCGTTAACATATACAAAATATGAAAGTCCATCTTTTGAACAAGCAATTTCGTACGTGAACACTTCTTTTAAATACTCCTTAGGTATTACTGCAAGTCGTACATTATCAATTGTTAAAAGTGGCGATACACTGCTTTTGGCTTGCAATTCAGTAATTTCTGGTTCGGAATAAATTCTGCCAGTATGATTATATGCATAAGACATTGCTTCCCACCCCAACATTTCGCCAGTATCCATCGCTATTTTAACAACAATTAAATCGGGGTAGTAAATAACATCATTTTCTGTATAAACTAGATTCACATATGCTATATTGTTGTTTTGCATAACCCAAACACTTTTCATATTTTCAAAGCCGAATTTAGTTGCAAAATCTTCTGCTATAATTATACATTCGTCCTCAGTTTTAGTAATGGTATCAACCGCCCTATAATTAGATATTGTAAGAACTAATCCGCCTTTTTCGGTAACTTGTGCATAAGCGGTATGTCCAGTATTTAATTTCAAATTAAAATCATAAGTGGTAAATTTGCCTTCGGTTTTGCCATTATAGACGACTTTTGTTATCCTAGTATCCTTGGTTTTTTCTTCCAATAAACTTTTTGCTTCTTCTGCTGTTAAAATATTATCCGGCAAACCTTTTATTTCTTTATTGATTACAGAATCTGAAAAAGGACCATCATAAATAAGAGATGGGTAATTTACCGAATTCTTTTGCATTGAAGAAAAATTTGAAGAAAAATCGCCAAGATTGTTTTTCTTCGCGTTATTTACAATATTATAATTTCCACTAATTACTTCGCTTAAATCGTTAATGTCTTTTTGAAGTGTCACACATGATGTATGAAGTGTATTAAATTGCGTGGTATTTTCACTTGTTATATCTTCACCGTTACTAAGATTAATTGCGTTTATGTATGCAAATGCACCTAGTTTATTTAAAAATGCACTTGTATCAGCAACTGTTTGATGGCTTATTGGCAGTGCTGATAAACTATTTGTCGTAAAATTGCATTGATTCCAAATTTCAATGAGCAACCTGCTTTTAATAGTGTCGCTATTGGTTGCGGTTAATTTGCTTAATTTTACCTCTAAGTCATTTACATTTGATACAACGTCATAAAAATTTTGCTCGTACACATTTTCCAAACTAGTTGCAAGTGTGTTTCGTCTGATGATATTTGATACTGCAATAACCGAAAGTACAACTATTGCCAAACTCATAAGTAAAAATAATGTTCTGTTTATTCTCATTTTCATAAATTTTAACTCCTTTATAGTGCAAATCTATGATTACCTATTGTAGTAACCACTTTGCGTGAATAAATCCATTGGCTTTGTGCAGTTTTCGGATTATAGAAGAATAAACAGCCATAAGTAGGATCCCAGCCATTCATAGCATCTTGCGCCGCATTTATTGCAGTTTGACTAGGCGTTAAATTTATCTGTCCATCATTAACCGAGGTAAATGCCCATGGCTGATAAATTACTCCCGATATTGTATTAGGAAAATCAGCATTTGATACTCGGTTAAGAACAACTGCTCCAACAGCAACCATTCCGGTATAAGGCTCGCCTCGCGCCTCTGCATATATACATCTTGCCAGCAGATATAAATTTGAATTTGTAGCGGTGCTGGAAGATGATGATGCGCTTAATGTAATTCCTATTGCAGAAGCAGTTTTAGTTCCAACAATTCCATCAGCAACAAGCCCATTTTTCTTTTGAAAACTTATAACTGCCGATTTTGTTTTACTGCCATAAATTCCATCTACTGAACCAGTGTAGTACCCCCAATTTTTTAATCTTTGCTGAATTACTCTTGTCTCTGCCGTTGTTGGAGCAGCATACAAATCATACTGCCTTCTGTTAATACCATAAAAAGCAACCAGAGCCATAGTTGAAATCAAGCAAAAAATACATATGTACTTTATTACTTTCACAAAAATTTACCTTCCTTTTGAAAATTTTTGTATCAACTCCAATATTTTTGATTTATATACTATTCCAGCCCCAGTATTAACTGAATTTACAAAGCAAAGAGGCGGATATATTACACACCACCAGTTATCGCCTTCTGCCTCTCCCAATTCAACAATAAGTGCTTCATATACCCCCGCATTAAGCGTAAGACTGCTTTCGTATGTACGGGTGGGAAAGTATTCATTTACAAGACTTGCATTCGCTTGGTATCCAAATCCGGCGCTATTTAGCACATTTGTACATATGTTTTCAATATTAACTAAATTTTCGCTAATTCCGGTCGCAACATCTTCTTTATTTTCGCATTTGGCAATTATAGGAGTAAGATACTCTGTTATTTTATCCTTAATTGTAAATTTTATGTTTTGATCAGTAATATTATTTGAATTTGCTCTTATGTGAATTCTAATGTAATCCTCGTTTGTTGAATTCACACTCCACTGCCCGCCAAAGGCGAAAGAACAAATTGTTAAAACGCATAACAAAATACATATAAATGCTTTCATATAAAACTCCTTTTATAAAGTAATTATATCCAGTTAAATAAATTTAAAACACGCAAAATTAAATTGTAGATATAAAAAAACTGCAATGGTGCAGTTTTTTTAAATTAATTATTTACATAATAAATTATTAACTTAATTGTCTATAAACTTTAAGTCGTTGTCCTTCTTGCAAGGGTTCAATAATATCCGGATTTTGCGTGTATATTAAATTAGGGTTAATGCCAGCATATTTTGCAATGTCCCAAACAGTTTGCCCTTTACGCACGATATATATTCCTATTGCATATTCGCTAAGTGGCAGTAAATCGCCTTCTGAAATATCTTTTAATACTGCCTTGCTGTTTTCTGTAAAAAAATATGCATTAATTTTTAGTTCTGCTTCAACGGTAATAAGATTTCCTCGTTTAGTTTTTGCATTAATATCACTTATACCCGCACTTAATTTTATAATATATTTATCCGTAATTTGTGGCATATTTACTTTTATTGAAAAAGGTAATTCAATTTGCACAGCATATTGAGAGTTGTTTTGTTCGTTAAAATATATAACATTTGCATAAGCAATACCCTCTACTATAAAACCTCCGTCATTACAATATGAATTAGCAATTTGCGTACTTGTGCCAGTAACTAATAAGACTTTATCCACAAGCGGTAAAGTATCATCAAGTGTAATCTCGCCTTCAATTTTTTCCTCACAATATTTTGATGCTTCAAATTTTAAATTTGTAAAAGATTCAATATCCATGTTTAGTTTATTTGTAACAGAAAATGCATCAGAAATAACTGAGATTTTTTTTGTTTCATAAGCAAATGCGTTTAAATTTACAATGCATTCAACACTAACGGAACTTTCGGATTCGGCGCTAACTAATGCGGCTGTTATTTTGCTTTCAACTAATTTAACAAATGCACCGACAAAGCATTCGGAAGTAATGTTAGGCGCTTCAATTTCTTGGTTATATTGTAAAACTGTTTCTGTGCTTTGCATTGCAACGGAATCAACAGTTTCTAGGTAGCATACTTTTAAGTATATTTTCCCAATCACTCTTATGCCTCCGTCAAATATTTCTGTATTTTCAACAAAAGCCTCGCCACTTACCGATATAACAGAGTATATATTATGTTTAATTTCAATATCACTATTTATTGTAAAAGTATTATTAGTTCCACTGTTTAAAGTGCAAATTTCTAACAATTCTGATTTAGTTATCAAATCAGGCGAAGTTTTTTCAATAAATTTAACTTGTTCTGAAAGAATTCCTTCTAATTCAACTTCAATAACGGCGGCAAGTTTAATTTCATCAGGACTAACACTTATGGTATTGGTATCCACAACGCTACACTTTGAATAAGCGCGAACAGAGGGTGTAATGCGCTTATCGGAAATTTTATCATCAAATTCGGCCACATACTCAACACACACGGTTTGCCCAGTTACTGTGCAGTATACCGCTTTAAATATTGCCTTGCCACTGTATCTAGCCTCTCCAATCATACATTCCACACTGTAAATGTGTGCATGTACGGAAGCAGACAGAACTTTTGCAATCTCATTTCCTGCCTCTGCATGAAGTTTGCATTCTAATGCCGTTTGCCCTGTTCCAACCAATTTTAAAGAATCCAGTGCTAATTCGCTGTAAAATTTTTCTAGCGTCATTTTATACTCCCCCTATGAAATACTCATTAATATTGTATAGGGGGATATTTATAAATATGCCTAATATTTTATAAAACAAAGTAAAATTTAAGTTGCATCAATTACAATTTTAACATCGCCACATAACACATCAGAATAAGAATAAGAAAGAGTTTCGACAGAACTAGGCGAATTTATGCGTACAACAAATACACAAGGATATGTGCTTTCAATTATACCAGTATATCTAACATATCTTTTTCGTCCTTGATTTATTTGCATTTTAATATTTTTGCCTTTAAGTTCATTTATTTTTTGTTTTACAATATCTAAATCTAAACCCGCTTTACGCATTTTACCACCCAGTATCCTTTATTAGATATTATTAACATTTTTACCATAAATATGCAAAAAGCCTGCCCCAAATATGAGCAGACAGTTATTTAAAATTAAAAAAATTATCTTCTGTCCTCTTCCATTGAACATTCTTTTCTGTTCCAATTCTTATACATATCTTCATCTTCAATTTCAATGCCTGAGAAAGTTTCATTTTTAATAATTTCAGTACTTTCAATGTTTTCCATATAATCTTCGGGCATATCTTCAAATTTTATATATGGGTCATTAAAGAAATCGGGTTTTGTTGCCATAATTCTTCCTCCTAGTAAACATATATTATTATACTACGAGTTTATTGTTTTGTTGCGATTAATGTAGAATTTTTATTTTTTGATGCACATTTTTTTCAACTTCATCATCATCTTCATTATCTTCTTCATTATCTTCTTCATTATAATCTAAGTCGTCATCATCTGGGTCATCATCATCTAAATCTTCATCATCAAAGTCAATATTATCTAAATTATCATCTTCTTCGGTTTCAACCTGATCATCAACTTCGGATTCCAGCGCCACCTCATGTTCTGATTCGGCATCACTCTCAATTGTTTCTTCATCTAAATCATCGGTGATAAATTCTAGTTCTTCATCAATTTCGTCGCCTTCAAAAAATTTTTCATCTTCTACTTCATCAATATGCTCTTCTTCAAGTTCTTCTTCCGGCTCTTCTTCAAAACTAGATTTTACACTTGCAATACGTTTCTTTTTAGGTTTAGGTATATCCTCTTCTTCAAGGCTATCACTCTCGCTTAAACATTCTGCGCACATGGTTTCGCCAGGTTGAATATAATTAATTTTACATATAGGGCATACTTCTAGTTCAAGTTCTTCATCATCTTTATTAGAAGTTCCTAACGCTTTCATTTCTTTTTTGCAGACATCACAAAATTTATCTTTCTTTAAAATATAATTGAGTTCACAACGCGGGCATTTGATATAGTTAAATACTTTGCTCATAGGTTTACTCCTGTTAAATTGTTATAAAGCGAAGATTGTAATTTTCGATTTATATTATAGATATAATTTATACAAAAGTAAACCATTTTGTTCAATATTTTTATAAATAAGTCCATATATTATGTAAAACTGAATTTACGCCCCTTCTATAAGCATTTTATCAGCAACTAGTGCAATAAACTCTCCATTTGTTGGCTTATCGTTACTGCCATAAACTCTAACTCCAAATAAAGCATTTATATTCTCTATTTTTCCTCTATTCCAAGCAACTTCAATTGCGTGCCTAATTGCTCGTTCTACTTTGCTTGCACTGGTTTCGTACTTGTCTGCTATTGATGGATAAAGTTTTTTTGTAATGCAATTAATAATGTCCGGCGTGTCTATTGTCATTTTTATGGCTTCACGCAAAAACTGATAGCCTTTAATGTGTGCAGGAATGCCTACTGTCATAAATATCATACTAATTTTTTCTTCAAGTGCGCGACTTCGCGTATTTTTTGGTTGCATAATATCTACTCGTGCCGAACGATTAAGTGTATTGGCAAATTCATAAACCGGTGTTGCCTTACCACAATAATTATAAACATCTAATAATCTTGATTTTAAATTGTCCATATCAAACGGTTTCATCATATAATACGAAACTCCAAGCGATAATGCTTTACTAATAAAAGTTTCTTGACTTAGCGAACTTAATATAATAATCTTTAAATTTTTATAATATTCCTCGGTACTAGCACTAATTTGTTCTAATAGTGCAAACCCATCAATATTACGCAGTAATATATCCATAATTATAACATTTGGTGTTTTTTCCTTAATAGCATTTAATGCTTCAAGTCCATCTGATACCGCCCCCACGACTTCAATGTTTTCCTGATTTTTAAAATAATCTGACATAGATTTTAATATTTGTTGATTATCATCAACTATTAATAATCTTATATCATCTTTCTGTTCTGGTTGCATATTTTTCCCCTCCGATAAAAATTTAACCTTTACTTGTGTGCCATATGACAATGTTAGCACAGTGAATTAGCGATTTCAAACACTTATAATTAAATTAAATAAATAATCATAAGTTTTTTTGTTCTTAGTGTTATAATTTTGTCGAATTTGTTTAGATTATTTCCATTATACAAAAAATACCGCCTAAAAACGATTTATTCTGCGGGTTTTTGTAATATTACATACTCAAAATAAGATTTGTATAATTAATGCACAAAAAAAGACAGATGTTGTTCCATCTTAATAAAAATATAAATCTACTGCTAACCTTTGTTAAATTATTTTAAATTTACTTATTCTTCTTCATCTTCTTCTATTGGTTCATCGCCATCTTCATAAACGCCTACAAGATAGCATGGTTTAGCACCTTCGGTGTCAATATCAAATAAATCTGTTCTAAATAAATAATACGTGGTATCACCGTATGTGCCTACAACCTCTTTATAAAAGTAAAAATATTGTCCCGTGCTCCCACAAATATCACCCGCAACATTAATAGAAAGTTTTGCGGAATCATTTGTGCCTAATAAACTAATTACAACATCAGCATTATCGACTGACATATAAAATAATCCATCAGCATCGGTATAAACAATATACCCGCCCGAAATAGCAAGCACTTTTATATCTGTATCCGTACCTAGTAATGTAATATCGGTACCTCTGCCATTTGTGGTTTCATTTTCATCTTTAACATACTTTAAATTACCATCTGCATCTGTAACCAATAAACCACTATATGAGCCCGATGCATAGGGCATAGGAACAACTGTTGTATATTCTAAATTTGTGCGTTGAGTTACATTATTATTATCAACATTTACAAGGTTGTTAGTTAGCATTTTGCTTTCATAAATTTTGGCAATTTGTTCTACATTATTTTTACGAGTATAGTAAAGCCTAGAATTTTTAACAGTGATAAAATCATAGGTGTTTGAACCATCAATACATAAAACTGTTTGGCTGTTTGTTCCTAACTTTGCTTTAACTGCTACATTACCATTTGAAACAGATAAATTGTCAGAATCTAATATATCTCTCGTATAGTATAAATAAGTATTGATATCATCTATCGTTTCATTTGCTCTATAATTAGTTAATTCCGGAAAAGCAACACTAGTGACGTTTGTTGCAAGAGTTACGGGTGAACCAATTTTTTTACCAACATTTATAGTAACAAGATTTGCGCCTTCATAAACTGCAAGTGTAATGCCGGCACTAGTACTATAAAATGCAAATTCTATGTTTTCAAATTCGCCACTTGTATATATTTTTTCGTTATCAGAACCATCAAGTTTTATTCTATAAAAATCTATCAGATCAGTCCTTAAATCGCCCTCTTTATCGCGTTGATTATTTGGAGTTGCATAATAAAGATAATTGCCAAATATATATATCCCTGTGTTTTCAAATCCTGCAACTTTTGATACTACTTGGTAGGTATTCAATATATTTCCATCATCATCATAATCAATTGAACCATCAGCATTAAGCGTAGTGCGGTATATTGCACTATTAATAGTGCTATCATTACGATTATCAGAATAAGTTAAAGCCAAGTTAGAAACATAGCCGTTAACATAATAAAGGTATTCACCTTTTTGTACGACCATTCCCCCATTTCCGTATACGGTATCGGTAGTATTAGGACCTATTGAAAGCGGATTATTACCACAACCAAATAGCGAAACCATACACATTATACACACAGAAATTATAGCAATAAGTTTATATTTCATTTAAAGCTCCAAAAAAAATTATTGACTTTTAAAAAATCTTATATAAATATAACACTAATTATTGTAAAGGTCAAACATTTTATTCTGCTTGTTTGTTTATTCCACTTGACTTATTGTAGAAATCATTATATCTAATTAATTATTATTTTTATATTTATTTTATACTCCTAACATTGTATTATACGGCATATATTGTAATGTTAATCAAAAAATGGAGAATTTAAGAAAATGCAAAAATTTGGTCCATATAATTTTGTTAAATTTAATAATAAAACTACCGCAGACGAAAACAGCGGGCAAAATGCTATTGCTGATCTTTTAAATACGCTCGGACAAAATAGCAATACCGAAAATAATACAAATCAAAATTCAGCAGGCGAGCCAACTGAACCATTGACAGAAAATAAAATATGTGATAATGATGAGGAATTTGTAACTCCTAAAAAAAGTACGCATTTTATCAGCGACCAAAAAAAGTTATTAACAGCTATTAAACCTAATGATAAAATAGCCCCAAAACCAAATTTTCATTTATGGGAATAAAATTATTTTGGGGCGTTAGCAACTAGTCACTCTTCTCTACATTTAACTTGCCTCTGGCGAATTAAATGCAACCCCATCACCACTATCAGCATCTTGATACATAATAAAGTAACCTTTACCATTAGGTTCCATTACATTAATTGGAAACCATTGAGAAATTCCTTTAAGTTCATCAGGTTGATTACCGGCAACTTCACTTGGCACAGCATAAGCAATATACTTTATTTTATCTTCTTGATAAAGTAGTCCTATTGCATAATAATCACCTTTTCCTTCATAATCAACTTTGACCCATTTTGAATTTGGTAATAGTTCTTGCAAAATAGTTTCCGGCGGGTATTTTTCAAATAATGTATCTATTTGTAGTGATATAATATTAAAAAAATTTGTTTTGTTTTCGTTTGGAGTGTCTACTTTTTCTTTAAATTTTTCTTTTGCCTGCTTATCTCGTTCTTGTTTGCCTGTAATTTTTACTCCGTTGTAAAAATTTTCTTTATAAATACATTCTTCACATTTTGCAGATGCTTCACAGACTTTTGTCTCACTAAATATTATTTCTTCTAATTTTTTAGAATCTCTAAACAAAATATCATCTTTGGGATATTTTTCAAATTCATTATCTATTATTTTATCAATATCTTCTTGGCTATCAAACTCATCATTCTCTACTGATATAGGGTGAGCAATATTAGTTGTTACAATTTTATTTTTTTGAATACCTGTACCAAGCGTAGCAAAAGAACTTTCTGCCTGTGAAATTTCGGTTTTAAATTCTTGTAGTAATTTTTCAAAATCTTTTTCGGGAGATGAATTACTATCTGCACTACCCCATATTAAAGGTTCAACGGCATCACCTAAAACTGATACAAATACGGCGGTAAGTTTTCCATCTAAATTTATATTTTTATCAAGATTAAAATTAAATATTGAATTCGTATTTGGAATAATGGTTATTTTATATTTGTTACCTATACTATCCGTAATCGCAAGCATATACTTATGCTCAGTTTGCTCGGTGAAATTATAGAGCCTTAAACTTGCATTAATTGTTAATGCAGTTTTTTCTATAATTAACACGCCTTTTAAATCATCATCACGTGCGGGAGAAAACGCATTTTTTGCGGGTGATAATATAATAATTTTTTTTGTATATTTTATCACTGTTAGCCTCCTAAATATATTATATTTTGTTTTTTAATTAGACCAAAACAAATAAAAATCTAATTTTGTCTTAATATAAAGTATTATGCAAAAATTTGCATATCAATAATAAATATATAACTAATGTCGCTAAATATGTGCGTACTAAAACAAAAACAGTAATTTTTGTTACTGTTTTTGTTTAGTTAAAATTAATATTTTTTATAATTATCTTTTATACTTTGCATTATTCTTTGGGCAGATTTTATATACTCTTGTCTATTTTTCCAAGTATCAATTGGATTTAACAAACTTGTCCACTCTTTATAACTTTTGGGAATACTTAAATTAAAATACGGTTCTTTAATATATTCTACCTTATCTATATCTCCATTTATTGCACCATCTACAAGTGAACGAGTGCAAGCAAGCGGAATACGCTGACCAATACCAAATGGTCCACCGTACCAACCAGTATTAACTAGGTAAACATTGATATTATGTTTTTTTATTTTTTGTAATAAAATTTTTACGTAAATTTTTGGTTTTAGTGGCATAAATGGCTCGCCAAAACAAGCAGAAAATACCGCTTGTGGAGTTACAATATTATTTTCCGTACCTGCCAATTTACTTGTATAACCAGATAAAAAATAAAATTCAATTTGTTCTTTATCCAGTTTTGATATTGGTGGAAATACGCCTTCGGCATCTGCACTTAAAAAGAAAATGTCAGTTGGTAGTCCGCTGGTTTTATTTGGCATAGAACGCTGAACATTTTTAAGTGGATAGATGGCACGCGTGTTTTCTGTAATTTCTGCTGACAAAAATTTGGGCACTCCATCTACAATAGGCACATTTTCTAACATAGCGCCTTTTTTTATTGCATTATAAATTTGAGGCTCCTTTTCTGGTTTTAGTCCTATACATTTTGCATAGCAACCATTTTCAATATTGATTACATTTTTATCAGTCATAATATGTTCATCATCACCTACTAACCGGCGACTATCGCTTGTACTCAATGTAGTTTTTCCTGTACCGCTAAGCCCAAAAAATAATGCAGTATTTTTTCCATTATTGTCACAGTTTGCCGAGCAGTGCATTGTAAGTATTTCATTTTTTGGCAAATAGTAATTTAATATTGCAAAAATTGATTTTTTAATTTCACAAGTATAGCCTGTGCCTGCAATATAGACCGAACGCGCTTTCAAATCTATTAATATAATCGCTTCACTGTTAATATCTAATGCCTTATAATTAAGTTTTAATGTTGATGCACAAACCACATTAATATACGGGGTGAATTTTTGTAAATTTTTATTTTTCTTTTCTAGCATAATGTCGCAAAACATTGCTTGCGTTGCTTTATCTGTGCAAACACGCACACTTTTTGTTACTTTTTCGGCACCTATAAATCCTTCAAATATATAATGTTCTACGCCCATTAAATATTTAACAATAATGCCTTTAACTTCTTGTGCTTTATCTTTTGAAATGGGCTGGTTATATTCGCCCCAATTAATACTCTTCTTGTTTAAAATATTTTGAACAATATATCGGTCATTAGGTGAGCGTGAAGTTCTATTACCCGTGTATGCGGTAAGTATATCTAAATTTGTTTTTTTTACATTTTCGGTTTGTAATGCGATTTTTTCTAATTGTTCAAAACTTAAATTTATATTTTCTTTCATAATTATCCTACCTTATACTATTTTCTTTTGAATGACCACATTTGCAAGTTTAATAAAGTTTTCTACTGTTAAGACTTCCCCTCTAATATTTTCAGGCAAACCGCAATCTGTAATAATTTCTTTTGCAAGGGATTTTGATATTTTTAAACCCATGCACAAATTGTTTTGTAAAGTTTTTCTTCTCATTGCAAAGGCGGAATGAACACACATACTATATATCTTAGGATTTGTCATTTTTTCATAATTTGAATTTTTTGTTAATGCTACTATTGCAGAATCAACATTAGGCCTTGGGTAAAACATATCTTTATTTACAATTCGTTTTATTTTTGCTGTGGCATAAAATTGTACTATGGCACTTAATATGCCATATTCTTTCGTGTTTGATTTTGCAACAATACGCTCTGCAACTTCTTTTTGTACCATAACCACAATAGTATTAACATTATTTATATCTTCTAAAAACTTAAAAATAAGCGGGGTTGTAATATAGTATGGCAAATTTGCCACAATTTTATATGGTTCGTTAAATTTTTTATAAATCGCTTGATTGTTTTCTTTAAGCACATCTTTATAAATAATTTCTAAATTTTTGTATTTGTTAAGTTTTTGATTTAAAATTGTTTCTAATGTTTTGTCTATTTCATAACTAATTACCATTTTGGCATTATTGCATAAAACTTCTGTGAGTGTCCCTGCACCAGCGCCAATTTCTAGCACACAATCATTAGGATTAATTTTGGCATCAGAAACAATCGCTTCTAACAAATTAGTATCAGTAATAAAATTTTGTCCTAGCGATTTACTAAAACTATGTTCATTAATTAAGTCTTTTGCATTATTCATATTTTGATATTACCACACTTAATTTTTAAAATCTATTTATTTGAAAGTTTTTTAAAAATACTTTCTGCGTTTTTTACAGTATTTTCATATATTGTTTCTTTACTTAAATTTTTAATTTCTGCAATTTTATTTGCAACATACAAAGTGTTTTTTGGCTGATTTAAAGTGCCTCTAAAAGGTTCCGGCGAAAGATATGGCGAGTCGGTTTCGGTTAAAATTCTATCAAGTGGCACGAAAGAAACAACATCTATTAGTCCTCTCGCATTTTTAAATGTTAGCGGTCCTGCAAATGAGATATAACCGCCCATATCAAGTAAAATTTTAGCACTTTCTATACTGCCGGAGTAACAATGTGCAACAAAACCGCTATTTAAATATTGTTCGTTTTCTTTTAAAATATCAATCATATCAGTCATTGCATCTCTTATATGAAGAATTAATGGTAATTTAACTTTATCGGCAAGTTTTATTTGTGATATAAAAACGGCTTTTTGTAAATCTTTATCAAAATTGTCATAGTGATAGTCAAGCCCGATTTCACCAATGGCAACAACTTTTTTATTAATAGCATTTGTAAGTATATATTCCTGTTCTTTATTTGAATAATTTTTGCATAATTCTGGGTGTACTCCTAAGGCACAATATATTTTTTCATAATTATTTGCAATCTCTATATTATTTTGCATTGATTTATAATCAAAACTAACAGTAATAATATTTTTTAATCCATCAGCAACCATATTGCTGATTATATCTTTATAATTTATTTGCCCATTAGCCCCACTGTCTGAATAAAAATTTTCTTCACATAAATGTGCATGCGTATCAATTATCATAAGTTTTTCCTTTTAAATTTAACCAATATTAACATAAAATTTCCTATATGTAAAGTTAACATAATGCGATACTAAAATACATAAGTATTTATGGGTGATTATTTGAATAAAATATGGATTTTTTTAATTGTAGTAAGCATAACAATACTTATTTTTAAATCGCCCGAAAATGTTTTTTCTGGTATACTTACCGCTACTCAAAGCGCCCTAAATCTTTCACTTACTTTGTGTGGAATATACTCTGTGTGGCTAGGACTATTAAAAATTGTTGAGCAAAGTGGATTAAACCAAAAACTTGCTAAGTTATTTAAACCTTTAATTAGAAAACTTTTTGATTGCCCAGATGATAAAACAGCAAGTTTAATCGCACTTAACATATCATCAAATATGCTAGGAATAGGTAACGCAAGCACAGTAATGGGAATAAAAGCAATGAAAGGTTTAGACAAAGGCGCAGAGATAGCAAATCGCGCAATGATTATGCTAATAGTAATAAATGCAACTTCAATTCAATTATTACCAACAACGATAATTGGTATGCGGTCTGCACTAAACAGTGTCAATCCAACAGATATAATTTTGCCTTCAATAATTGCAACTATGGTTTCAACTTTTTCGGGAATTATTTTGGTATTTTTGATTTCAAAATTAATAAATCGATTAAAAAAAACAAAAACAAAAGGTAATTTATGAGTGCATATATTATTCCTATAATAATAATTTTACTTGTTGTATATGCGGCTTACAAAAAAGTAAATGTATATCAAAGTTTTGTATCGGGTGCCAAAGAAGCTATACCGCTTGTAATAAACACTTTTCCATATATTGCCGCTGTATTAATAGCGGTAGAACTATTTAAAATAAGCGGATTGTATGAAATTATTGCAACCTTAACTAGCCCAGTACTAAAAGTTTTCGGGATACCTATCGAACTTACCGAACTAATTATTTTACGCCCATTTACAGGTAGCGGAAGTCTAGCAATATTAAATGAAATATATGTAATGTATGGCGTAGATAGTTATATATCACGCGTGGCATCGGCTATAATGGGCAGCAGTGAAACTGTGTTTTATGTAACCGCTGTATATTTTTCTGCTACAAATGTTAAAAAAACATTATATGCAATTCCAGTTGCCCTGTTTGGTTGTTTTTTAGGTACAATTACTGCATCATTAATATGCTTGATTATTTGATACGAATATTATGCAGTAAATAGCATAAATATGCAAAACAACATCAAAGAAACAGTAAAAATACTAATTTTATTTTAATTTAATTATTTAAAAAAGTTAATTGGTTTATGTCATCTGTGGGCGGTGCTTTATCTTTAATTTTTTTTGTTGTTTTATGCTTTTTAGCTACTGACTGCTGATTGTACATATCCCTTACTTGCGTTGTGTAAGTGCCATCGTCATTGTTCATAATTAGCGGAGGCATAATATTTATACCTTTTCCGCCACCTTTAATTGCCTCTATAAGTACAAGTCTAGCAGGTTTGTCGGTTTGTGGGTGCGTAAATATTAAAGTTTTTGGCTCAATAAAACTTTGTCTTAATGTTATAAGAATGTCAGTAAGCCTTTCAGCTAAATGCACCATATAAAAACGCCCACCAAACTTTAAAAGTCGATTTGCACTTTTTATAACATCATCAAGATTTGCTTTTATTTCGTGCTTACAAATTGCAATTTCTTCTTCTTCACTTATTTTGCAATCGCCAAGTTTTTTATATGGGGGATTGCAAACCGCTACATCACAACTACCAATACCCAAACTTTCATGTGCTTGTTGCATAGGCATATTCATAATAGTAATTTTACTATCTAAATTATTCATAGTAACACTACGACTTGCCATATCTGCTAAGTAATTTTGTATTTCAATACCATAAACTTGCTTGCACTCAGATTTTACGGCAAGTAAAAGTGCTATTACCCCACTACCCGTGCCTAAATCCGCTACAACTTCGCCACGCTTAACAGTAGTATAGTTGGCTAGCAAAACTGCATCTGATGTAAAACAATATTTATTCGGGTGCTGAATAATTTTTAAATCCTTAATTTGTAAATCATCAATACGTTCATTATCTTTTAAAAACTCATTCATATTTCGCCTTTTATTATTGATATTTGGCAGTGTCTGTATCAGGTAAAACATCTAATTTATCATCTAGTATTTCTTCTGCTTGCATTTTTTCTTTTGCGTTAATATCGGACAGAGAAAATTCTTTAAATGAAACGCTATCATCATCGGCAACAATTCTTACAGTTACAATCTTTTTAAGTAAATTGTTATACGCTACTGTGCCAGTTCCTTCTGGCGTTTCTACAATAGAATTTATTTTTGGCATTTCTTTAAATACTTCTATATAATACGGATTTTCATATTCAAGACAACACATTAACCTACCGCAAAGTCCGCTAATTTTTTGTGGATTTAATGGCAAACCTTGTACTTTTGCCATTTTTACAGATACGCGTTCAAACTCTTCTAAATGGGTAATGCAACAACACTCTCTGCCACAAGGACCATAACCACCTAAAATTCGGGCTTCATCTCTAATTCCTACCTGTCTTAATTCTATACGCATTTTAAACTGCATCGCCAAATCTTTAACTAATTCTCTAAAATCCACACGGTCATCTGCACTAAAACTAAATATAACTTTACTGCCATCTAGTGTAAATTCGGCATCTAGTAATTTCATTTTTAGATCGTGATTTTTAATTTTTAAATTTGCTTGCTCTATTGCTTCTCCGCGTTTAGCAAGATTATCTTTAAATGCTTGCAAATCTTTTGCATCGGCAATTCTAATAATCGGTTTAAGTTGTTCAGGAGTGGATTCCATTTCTTTATTTGCAAACACTATTTCGCCCATTTCTATACCGCGTTGGGTTTCAACAACAACACGGTCGCTCACTTTTAACAATAGGTTAACTGGGTCAAAATAATATATTTTACATGCTGAATTAAATTTAACTCCTACTACTTTTGCCATTTATATTTTTCCCCAAAATACTCATTAAAATCATATCGGTTACTGCGGTAATATTACAGTTTACACTTAAATTTTTTTGAACGACCACAATTATATCAATAATGTGTAATAGTGCTTGATTACTGAAATTTTCTGCAACATTTTTTAACTGCTTGCTTTCGCTGAATTGTAAAACAGATTGCGTGGCACTTGAATTAATAAGCAACATATCCCGTACAATTAAAAGCATAAAATTGATAATTTCATTAAAGTTCTCTTTGCTATTAATTATAGTACTGCTGTATTTTAAAACATCAGCACTTTTTTTCATATTAGTAAATAAGTCAAGAACAAAATCATAAATTTTAAGTAGATTTTCTTGTTCGTAAAGTTCTAAGGCCCTGCCTAATTTCCCTTCACATAAGTCGGCACATTTTAAAATTTTTTGTAAGTTCTCTGCGCCATACTTAATTTTTAGTATATCACAAATTGATTGTTTATCCAACAATTCTATATTTGTTTTATTGCATCTTGAAGTAACGGTGCTCAAAATTTTAGATGGGTTTTGCACATTTAAAATAATAAACACATTTTTTGGTGGCTCTTCCAGTGTTTTTAAAAGTTTGTTTTGTGCTTGTGTGTTTGTTGTATCCGCATTTTGTATTATGTAAACTTTATTATTTGATTCTAATGGTTTTATATTTACAGTGTTTACAATTTTAAAAATATCATCAACCATAATTCCTTTTTGATTATCAATAACCATAACATCGGGGTGACAACCTGATTGCACCTTTTTATAACTAATAGATTTGCAATCTATATCGCTTGATACAATAAGCGTTGCAAGCAACTTAGAAAATTCAAATAATAAAAAACTGTCACTGTAAACAAGCATATGAGCATGCATAAACCTTTTGTTAAGGAAACTATTTTTTAACTGACAAAATTGTTTGGTATTAGTAATGTAATCTGCTATCAAAAACATTAATCTCCTAATATATTTCGTTTTTTAAGAATATTAATAATTTCTAGGGATATTTCTAGTGGTGCCCTTTTATATGCAGGAATGACCACTATTCGTTTTTTATTGTGCTTAATTAATTCTTTATAACCAGCGTAAACTTTTTCGTGGAATTCTATACCTGTTTGTTCTAATCTATCATCTTTATCGGGTGCACCCTTTTGCAAAAATGCATCAGTTGGCGTAATATCTAAAAAAAATGTAACATCTGGAATTAATTTAAAAGTAGAAAATTTATTAATATTGTTAATATCTGACAATTTTACACCTCTTGCATAACCTTGATATGCGTATGTCGAATCAAAATATCTATCACAAATAACAATTTTGCCTTCATTTAGAGCGGGTAAAATTTTTTCATAGGTATGCTGTGCCCTTGCTGCCGCAAAAAGCAGAATTTCGGTTTCATTAATCATACTTTGATTTTTCATATCTTTAATAAGCACTCTAATATTTTCGCTTACCACATTTCCGCCTGGCTCACGCGTTAATATATAAGGAATATATTTTTTTTCTAAATATTCAGATAGAAGTTTTGTTTGTGTGCTTTTGCCACTTCCCTCACAACCTTCAAAGGTAATAAAAAAACCTTTCATTTTGCGCCTCTTTTATTTCACATTTCTTCTTTATTATTTTAGACTATTTAACCATTAAAGTAAAGTAAAACTAACAAAACCGCAAATGCGGTCTTGTAGATATCTTTATTAAACCAAAATTACATATCTATTTAACAGACACAACTTTCAATTTTGTAATTCCACCCGGTGTTTTTACGCTAACAATATCGCCACGCTTAGCACCAATAAGAGATTTGCCAACTGGTGAATCATTACTTATTTTGCCAAGTTTTGGATCGGCCTCAGTAGAACCAACTATTGTATATTCGGTTTCATCTTCATATTCCATATCAAAAATTTTAACTATTGAACCTAAGTTAATAATATCTGTACCTGTTTTAGCCTTAGTGATTATTTGAGCAGTTCTTATTTTTTCTTCAAGTTCTGCAATTTCCACTTCAACACTCGCCTGCTCTTCACGCGCAATATGATATTCTGCATTTTCACTTAAATCGCCTAAATCACGGGCAGAACTTACTTTTTCTACAACTTCAAGTCTTTTTTCAACTTTAAGATATTGTAGCCTTTCTTTGATTTGATTATAGCCTTCTTGTGTTAAAAAAGTATGGTTAGCGGTTTGCATAATGTCCTCCTCGTGACCGATCTTGAATTTAATAATAAACAAGCAACCACCATAAGTACTAGTGATGGCAATTTACTGCACAAATAGTGCAAAAAAATTCTGCCTTGTTATTTGTCGGTCTAAATATTTTAATTATAAAAGTTATACACTTAATCATTATTTATGTTACAATATTATAAAAAGTGAATGTTTAGCGATTATTCAAAAATTTCATATGAAAAATATTGTACCTAATAATGAAATTGCGGTTACCCGCAAAACTATAATTTAAATTCACTTGCCAGAAAATTTTATTTAATAGTTGCTATATATTAGCATCACTATTCAAATATGTCAATCAAATAAATATAATTTCGTGCAAAATTAAAAAAAGTGAAAGAGGTGAATACATATGGTAAGAATATGGGCAAAAACTATGAAAAATGAAAAAATCACTCGTAGTATTATATATGAAAACACAGAAAAATATACGGAGGAAAACTTTTTTAATTATATAACAAAAATTTGCCATACATTTGATATACCAACTCCTATTATCCTTAAATCACACAAGTCAAACTTTGAAAATTTTAATATTTGCAAATTTATTTCTCGTGATTTTATAGAAACAATAGATTTTGATGTGTTAATAATAGAAAACGCACAATAAAAAGTAAAAAAACCTATTTTTAAAAATATAGCACTCCATAGTATTTTTTTTTAATGAATGATAATACTAAATATATCAAAACTGAAAAGGAGTGTTGTAAATGGCAAATTTATTTTCTATGATTTTTGTTTTACTTGGTGCAATAAACTGGTTTTTAGTAGGAGCATTTAAATATGACTTCGTCGCATGGCTATTTGGAGGTGCTGCTACTATACTTGCACGAATAGTTTACATTCTTGTGGGTATTTCTGGTTTGTGGTTAATTTATGCTTTGGTTGCAAGAAGAGGTGTAATTAACTGCTCAGCAGAACCCAGTGTAGAAGTAATTAAAAAATAACGAATACAATAATCAAAAAAGCAAAAGGAATGCAACTTACATGCCTTTTGTTTTTGTTATAAAAAATCATATATCAAATTTATTGTATAAATCAATGTCAAAATTTGATGGATATGTGAGAGATTTTTCTATATCACAATCAAAAATCCTATTATTTTGTGTGCCTATTGCAATTCCAAATTTATTTTTTAAACAAAGTTCTATGGCATGTATGCCATAACTCCAACCCAAAATTGTATCATAAGCGGTGGGGCTAGCACCACGTTGAACAAATCCAATAATTTGAGAACGGGCTTCAAGTTTACACACATTTCGCAATTTATTTAATAGTTCATCATAATACGGATAATAATCGTGTACTATAATAACAGGCGAGTTATTTCCTTTTGCTTTTACAGCATTAACCTTTTTACAAATATTATCTGCTGTAATTGGTTTTTCCGGCACCGCTACGATATCGGCCCCGCTTGCTATTGCCACATTTAATGCGATGTTGCCGGAATGTCTACCCATAACTTCTGCAACAAATACGCGGTCAAATGAACGCATAGATTCAGATGCCGCTTTAATATTTTCGGTTGCTGCATTATAGGCAGTATCAAATCCCAATGAAGTTTCCGAATAATTAATGTCGTTATCTATTGTTCCAGGTATGCCGATAACATTTATTCCTAATTTTTTTAATTCAATTAAACCGCGGTAAGTCCCATCACCACCTATTCCAATTAAATAATTAATATTATGGTTTTTTAATATTTCAACTGCTTTTTTTTGTATTTCCGGTTTAAAAAAATCATGATAACGAGAAGTTTTAATAAATGTGCCTGCTCTATGCATATTATCTTTGACCATTTCGGGTGTTAATTCAATAAAATCTTCCGCTATAAGTCCTTTATAACCGCTTCTAATTGCCAAAATCTTCATATCATTTTTAAATGCATAGTCAACTATGCCCTTAATACAAGCATTCATTCCCGGTGCATCGCCACCACTTGTAAATACTGCTACTGTATTGTTTTTCATAATATATTCCCCCATTTTTATTTTAATAAAATACAATCTTCATCAAGCACGCTTAATAATTCATTGATTAACAAAGTAGAAGCATTAACTCTTTCATTAAGTTTGAAACCTTTATTTGTACTTGTACAACGCACAACAACGGGTGTAGTTCCGGGATAATCATTAAGAATTTCCTGAATTGTTTCACATAGTTTAAAATCTTTTAAAGAATATTTTAAAAATAATGTTTTTGCTTTATTATTTTCACTAATATAGCTTTGTGGCATCGCTTGTTGCGTAGTTAAAGCGTTTTCATTGTTCCATTCTTTTATGTTTTCTACAACAACAACGGGAGTGTCGCCAGTTCGTAAAAATATTTTGCCTTCTACTGATATTAAATTATCAACAAACATTTTGTTTTTAAATTTTTCATAAGTAGATGGGAATAGCATAATATTTATATTACCTTCTAAATCTTCTATTTTACCAAACCCCATTTCTCTATTGCCCTTTTTGGTTATGGTTTTTTTAAATTCGGTAATTATGCCACCGCATGTAACTGGCATTTCATTTTTTATTTCAGGATATTCCTCTTCTAATGACATTCCTTCTCCGTTATAATCATCGCCAAGTGAAGAAACCATCATCTCAGCGGTAAGTGTATAATCCTTAAACTTATCTAAATAATCATCAAGTGGGTGTCCTGAAATATAAACCCCGACAACTTCTTTTTCGTATTTTAACTTATCTTTTTCACTGTATTCATTAATTTTAGGGTACTGCAAACTAGATATACTTTCATCGGTTCTCAGTATCGTGTCAAAAAGTGAAAACTGCCCACTTTCTTGATTTTTTTTATCGCGACAAGCACGCTCAACCGCTATTTCATAAACTGCCATTAATTGAGCACGTTTAATATTAAATCCATCAAATGCTCCGCTCAAAATCATACTTTCTAAACAGCGTTTATTTAGCACTACGCTTTCTGACCTATTAACAAAATCAACTAAATCAGTATATTCACCATGCAAAGTGCGTTCATTAATTATCATATCAACTACTGCTATACCAACATTTTTAAGCCCAGCAAGCCCAAACCTAATTTTACCACTTTCGGTAGAAAAACGAGTTTGACTTTTATTAATATCTGGTGGTAAAATTTCTATACCTTGCTCGCGAGCAAACATAGTATATTTTTTAATTTCATCAGCATTTGTTATGCGGTTATTAAGCACAGAAACCAAATATTCTACTTGGTGATAGAGCCTTAAATATGCTGTTTGATATGCTACAAATGCGTATGCAGCAGCGTGGGATTTATTAAATGCATAACTTGCAAAAGTTTCCATTTCGGAAAATATTTTACTAGCGATCGTTTCGGGTATTCCTCGTTTTATTGCTCCATCAATTGTTTTTTTGCCTTCGGGGTCAATCTTACCATGTAAAAAAATTTCGCGTTCCTTAGCCATAGCTTCGCGTTTTTTCTTGCTCATAATGCGTCGCACATTATCGGCTTGCGCTAGGCTATAACCTGCCATATCTTGCACAATTTTCATAACTTGTTCTTGGTAAACTATGCAACCATATGTAACATCAAGCGTATTTTTAAGCACAGGCGTATCATATTTAATATTTTCAGGATTACGCTTGTTGGCAATAAATTTTGGTATAATATCCATAGGACCTGGGCGATATACTGAAATGCCTGCAATAACATCTTCAAGTCTATCGGGTTTAAGTTCTTTCATAAAGCGTTTCATACCACCGCTTTCAAGTTGAAATATTGCCTCGGTATTACCCGAACTTATTAGTTTATATACATCGGCATCATCATAAGAAATTTTATATAAATCAATTCTTTCACCCGTGTTTTTGTATATTAGGTCCACGGTGCCTTGAATATCAGTTAAATTTCGCAAGGCTAAAAAGTCCATCTTTAACAAACCTAATTCTTCAATCTCATTCATTGTGTATTGCGTTGTCATTTGATTATCGCCATTAAGTTGAAGCGGAACATAATCATCAATATCATATCTGCCAATAACAACCCCCGCTGCATGTACAGAAGTATTACGGGGCATACCTTCTAATTGAATAGCCATATCTACTACTTTACGGGTAGTTTCACTTTCTTCGTACATTTTTTTAAGTTCGGGTGCAACTAAATGTGCATTTTCGGCTGGTTGATCTATTCCGAAATATTTTTTAAGTACGGGTGGATCTTTAATCGTATTAGGCATTGCTTTTGTAATTTTATCGGTTTCAGAATATGGCACTTTAAATACTCTACCTACATCTTTAACAGCAGCGCGCGCTGCCATTGTGCCAAATGTTACAATTTGAACAACTTTACTTGCTCCATACTTGTGGGTAACATAATCAATAACTTCGCCACGGCGGTCTGCGCAAATATCCACATCAAAATCGGGAGCAGACACGCGTTCGGAATGCAAAAATCTTTCAAATAGCAAATTATATTTTAATGGGTCAACTTTTGTTATACCAATAGCATAGGCAATAATACTCCCCACCCCACTACCCCTGCCGGGACCAACAGGGATACCTATACTTTCGGCATAATGTATAAAATCCCAAACTATTAAGTAATATTCAACATAACCGCTTTTGGTAATAACCGTAAGTTCGGAATCTATTCTATCTAAAATTTCTTGTGTTATAGTGTTATATCTTTCTTTAATACCAACATTAATAAGTTGTTGTAAAAATTCAAGTGGAGTTTTATTATCTGGTGGAATAAACCCTGGGTAAAGCATTTCCTTTTCAAAAGTAACATTACATTTCTCTGCAATTTCCAATGTATTATCTAGGGCATCTTCGTAACTAGCAAGCATTGACTGCATTTCATCATAATCTTTTATATAGAACTCATTAGTTGCAAACTTCATTCTGTCAGGGTCATCAATAGTTTTTGCGGTTTGCACGCATAATAAAACATCGTGCATTTCGGCATCTTTTTTTGATATATAATGCACATCATTAGTTGCAACAAGTTTTACGCCTATTTTATTAGAAAGTTCCCGCATAGGCTTTAAAATTTCTATTTGCTCCTGAATACCGTGATTTTGAATTTCTAGATAAAAATCGCCTGGCGCAAACATTTTTTTTAGTTTTAACGCCAATTCTTCGGCCTCATCAAATCGCCTTTGAAGTAATAATTTTGGAATATCACCGGCCAAACAAGCACTTAAACAAATTAATCCCTCGCTATATTTAGATAATAGCAAATAGTCAATGCGGGGTTTATAATAAAAACCTTGTACAAATGAAATTGAACTTAATTTAATTAAATTTTTATAACCTGTTTTGTTTTTCGCTAAGAGAATTAAATGGGCTAAACTTTCTCTACCATCTTTTATATTCATATCTTTGGCTACATAAAACTCTGAGCCAATGATTGGCTTAACTTTATGGGTTTTTCCATCTACGGCATAATTGCTTTTTTCTTTAAAAAATTTATATGCACCATACATATTGCCATGGTCAGTTATGGCAACTGCTGTGATTCCTTTTTTTTGGCATTCTTTGAAAACCTGATTAATACGGGTGGCACCATCAAGCAAACTGAATTCGGTATGTAGGTGTAAATGCGCAAAGGCTTTCATATTTTCTCCCACAAAAAAAAACTAGTTTTATTATATACAAAATAAATAAAATTGTCTAATAGTTTCGTATTAGACAATTTTATTTTGACTATTCATTTAATGTTTTAGCAAGGCTAATTATTTTATTTAATCGGTGTCTAATACCACTTTTTGATAAACGCTCCTCATACTTATCAACTAGTTCCGATAAAGTTGCGTTAGGCATTTTAAGCCTAAGTTTTGCCAGCGTATATAATTCGTGTGGCAACGAAGTAAGTCCAATAATGCTGTCAATAAGTTTTATTGCCTCAGTTTGCTCAACCGCTGCATTTACTGTCTTAGTAATATTAGAATTTAAGCAATTATTTTGTCTGTTAATATTATTTTTTATTTCACGCATAAGCACTTGTTGATTAAAGGCAAGCACCGCTTCATTTGCACCCACAAGCGCCAATAAATCGCTTATGCTTTGAACATCTTTAATGTAAATTACAAATGCACCTTTACGCATTACTTTTTTAGCAAATATTTCAAATCTAGCAAGGAGCGAAGCAAAAGAAAGCGCCATTTCTTCGCTAGAAAACAAAAACTCCATTTGATACCCGTTATTAAAGTTATCTTGGACATTATCAAGGGTAATTGATGAAGTGGAGCATGCTAAAAAAACACCCGTTATATACGCTTTTGCGGCAAAATCATCAATGATTAACATATTTTCAATATCATTAATTAAATTACTATTGCCGTATTCATCAAGTCTTAAAATTTCACAATCAAAAAGCACCCTCAGTGCAATTTCTGTGGGTATGGTTATTATATATCTAATGTGTTTGTTTATGGTTAAATCGTCATCGGTATAGAGTTCAGCATATGAATTATATAATTTTTTTAATATTTCGTTAATGCGTGTGTAAAGCGGTTCAATTTCAGTAGAAACTTCTACTTTAAATTCTTTGCCTAGTAGAACCGAGCCACCCGTGTGAATAATTGCCGAAAGTTCCGCAATATTTTCTAGGTCATCATCATACTGCTCTCTTGCTACTTCGCACTTTGCCATATGTGAAAAAGAATACATTTTGTCCCCTGTTTAAATATAGTTTTTATTATGCTTGTCCCTCTTTTCTATTTATAAAATGAGGCATTTCTTTTAAATTTGCAATACAATTTAAATCTATATTATATTTTTTAACAAGATTTTCGCACTTGGTAACATCACCTACTTGTTCACTTTTGTGTGCATCTGAACTTAAAATAAACATAATTCTATCTTTATTCATTTGCATAACATCGCTATCGCTCCATTCTATGTGTCTACCGTTGATTTCAAATAATGTGCCGACTTCTTTTGCTTTTCTAGCAACTGCCGGAACATCAATTGCAAAATCATGGTTTGGGTGTGCTAAAATATCTATTTTATTTTTTTCTAGCATTTTGATATATATTTCAGTATTTTTTTTAATTCGGTATTCACTTGGAGTAAAACCCGTTATTTCATAAAAATAATTAGGCAAAAATACTCTAATAAAATCAATGAATCTTTTTGGTTTGATAATTTTGTGAAATCCGCAGACAATAAAATCCAATTTTTTCATATCTTCGGGCAAAACATCAATATCGCCCTCTGCACTAATTAAGTTAGCCTCTACTCCCACAAATACTTTTATGTTATAAAGTTTAGATAGCCTGTCCGCCTCTACTCTTAATTCATCTAATTCATTGCGCTTCATAAATTTAATACGCCTATTAAAGCCGTGATCAGAAATCATAATTTGTTTTAAGCCTTTACTTACTGCCTCCTTAACATTATCTTCCATACTGCCTTTGCCATCGCTATAATATGTGTGAGTATGATAATCTCCGTAAATTTGCATTTTATCCTCCAAAAATTTTTATTTCGGGTATTAAAACCACATTAAATTTTTTATACACAGTACTTGAAATATAATCCATTAGATTTGTTACATCTGAGCAAGTTGCATTTCCCAAATTAACAATAAATCCGCTATGCACATTTGAAACTGCTGCTCCGCCAAAAGTTATACCCTTTAATCCCGCATCTTCAATGAATTTGGCAGCATATCCTTCTTTTGGTTTTTTGAACGCACTGCCGGCATTTGGATAACCTACATTTTGAGTTTGTTTTCTTTTTAAAGTAAATTCTGTAATTCTATTTTGAATGTTTTTTTGTTCATCTTTTTTTAATTTTAAAATTGTACTTAATATTACGCAGTGCTGATATTTTTTTTCTTCAAAAATACTATGCCTATAATCAAATTGCGCATTTTGATTAGATATTATGGTTGCTTTTCCATTATCATAAACTTTCACGCTTTTAACAATGTCTGACATTTGCCCACCATAAGCACCTGCATTCATATAAACTGCACCGCCTACACTACCCGGAATACCACACGCCCATTCTAAGCCCGAAAAATTATTATCTAATGCAATATTTACAATTTCTTGTATTGATGCGCCCGCTTCGGCGGTAATATAAGTCCCGCTTATTTTAACTGTTTGTAGTTTATCGGTCTTAATAACTACACCATTAATGCCACTATCTAAAACTAAAACATTAGTGCCTCTCCCTAAAACATAAAATCTAATTCCAATTTTTTTGCATAGTATACAAATAATATTAAGTTCTCTAATATCTGATGGCATTACCATAATATTAGCATTGCCACCGATTTTAAATGATGTGTACTTTGATAAATTTGCATTTAAAAATAATCGCGATGAAGGTATAAAACTGCATAGTTGTTTATATAAAAAATCAAACTCTGCATTCATATTTTACTCCATAAATAAAATTTTTACAATAACATTTTGCTATTTTGTTAATTATAAATTTTTTCGCACTGCTTTTGTGCATCACTATCGCCTAAAATTGCAAGTAAACTATTAGAAATTATATTTTTTATGTTTTCCTTGTCGGTAAATACATTTAGGACAGTTAATTCGTTTGATAAAACTTTTTCAAAATCGCTGTACGGTGTTGCTGTGTATAAATCTGTTAGAGAAGTACTAAACATACTTATATTTTTTATCGTATTCTGCAATTCCTTTGAAATTATAAACTCAATATACTTTTCAGCCATTTTTTTGGCTTTCGTATCTGTTGTAATTACGCTCATATACTGCACAAGGTCAGTGTAGCCTCCCAAAAATGAATATTTGTAGTCACCTAAACCATTAGCCATACGATTATCACAGCGATAAACATCTCTTGTAGTGCCTAACAGCACACAAGATTTGCCTGCAATAAATTTTTCGTACGCATTATATAATGTATTATTAATAATTTCGCTATCAAGTGTTGCCATTGTTGTTCTATTACTAGAATTTTTTAAAAAACTAAGCAAACCAGCGTTATAACCATTTCCTGCTGTTGTAAATGATGTAATAGTGTTTTTTTTAGTTTTATATGTCAGCGAAAAAGCATTTTCATTTAAGTTTGTAATATTTTCAAATTTTCTATTTATGATTTCAGTATTGCCTATAAGCGCATAACCGCCCATAACCCACGGGACGCCATACAGTGTTCCCTTATAATAGCCACCGCTTGTGATGTCGTTGCGCGAGGTAACATTGCCTTTATAGGCTTGTAAATAAGGCAAAATTACATTGCCTGTACCAACTCCATAAGATATTAAATCTGGCAAATAACCCGCCACAAGTTCTTCAATTAGTTGTTCATAAGTCATATTTTTTACTGCAATAAATGTTCCTATATTTTTCTTTTCAAATTGAATTGCTGCTTTTTTTAACCAGCCAGAACGCGAACTACTGCCACCTTCAAATGTATCAATATTCCACAGTTCAATAACTCCTTGATAATTTTTTTCGCCGGCACTGTAATAGTCGTTATTTAATTGTGAAAAAATTAATGCCGGCGCAATTAATAAATACATAGCAACGAGTATGCATAATATCCTATTAAGTTTTTCTTTGTTTATCAAAAAAACACTCCTTATCGCTTTAAATATATGATGTTTATTTAAAGTTTATTAGAAATGTTTTAAATGTTTTTTAAATTAAAAATTAAAATTTAAGAATTATCATTTTTTATCTTGGTAAAAATATGCAACAATTTCTGTTGCAAGTTTTTTGCTTATGCCTTCCAATCCATAAAGTTCTATAACTGTGGCTTGCTTAATTTTACTCAGTGAACCAAAATGTTCTAACAATACCTTTTTGCGTTTTGCCCCAATGTGCGGAACTTTATCTAATTCGCTTGCAAATGCATTGTTTGACCTTAATTTACGATGATATGTTATTGCAAACCGATGTGCTTCATCACGCACGCGTTGAAGTAGCCTTAATGAATAACTACTATGCGGTAAAATTATTGGCAATTCATTTCCAACTTTGTAAATTTCTTCTTCGCGCTTAGCAAGAGATACTAAATCTATACTTTGATCAAATTCACTTTTTTTAAGTTCATTATAGGCAAACGATAACTGTCCTTTTCCACCATCAACAAGAATTAAAGATGGCTTTGAACCAAAACTTAAATCTTGTTCTGATAATTTTTTAAGTCTGCGCTTTATTACTTCTGCCATAGATGCAAAATCATTTGCACCCTCCACAGTGTTAATTTTAAATCTGCGATACTGCGAATTATCGGCTTTGCCATTTATAAAAACTACCATAGATGCAACTTTGTTTGTGCCACTAATATTTGATATGTCATAACCCTCAATACGCACAGGCAAATTATTTAAATGTAAATCGTTTTTCAAACTTTCTACCGCCCCATAAGTTAACGCTTCTTGCTGTTGCATTATCTGCAAATTTTTTTCAAAATATTCTTGTGCATTTTTAAGTGCAAAATCTAGTAATTCTTTTTTTGTGCTTTTAATCGGAACTGTAATTGTAACAGATAATCCGCGTTTAAGTGACAAAAAATCTTTTAGCGTTTCATAATCATCAGGTGAATATTGCATAACAATATTTTCGGGCACAATTGCATTTAAGTAATATTGTGCTATAAATGCCGATACCGCCTCAGCGGGATTTAAACATAAATCAATGATATCAAAATTTTTACAAGCGACCACTTTACCGCCTCGAACAGATAATACACATATAACGCTTTGTTCGCTCCCAGTATAATAAGCAAATAAATCCATATCAACTTTTTTAGTTAAATTGGTTAGTAATTTAAAGCGTTTTTGTTCTAGCATTTGCAATTTATCACGCATTTCGGTTGCTTTTTCAAATTGTTCGCTTTCTGAAAAATTAAGCATTTTATCTTTTAATATTCTTTTAACAACAGTATCTTTACCACTTAAAAATTCAATTACTTTATTGATATTTTTTTTGTAATCTGCACTAGATATCCTTCCTGTACATGGTGCGGTACATTTATTTAAATGATATTTTAAACATTCTCTTCGTTCCTTAACCTGTTTTGATAAATCAAGATTACATGTTTTTAAAGGAAAAACTTCGGCAATAATATCTGTTATATTTTTAACCGATAGCCCTGCAAAATATGGTCCAAAGTATTTTGCACCATCGCTTTTTAATTTGCGTACAATTTTCACAGCGGGGAATTTATCGTTCATATTTATTTTAATATATGGAAGTGCTTTATCATCTTTTAAAAGTATATTATAATGTGGTTTATGCTTTTTTATTAAATTAGATTCTAGCGATAATGCATCAAGTTCCGAATCAGTTATAATATATTCAAAATCCGCAATTTTTTCAACCATTTTCATTACTTTTAACGAATGTATTTTTGAAGATTGAAAATACTGGCTAACACGATTTTTTAAAAAGCGCGCCTTACCAATATATATAATTGTTCCGCTAGCATCATACATTATATACACACCGCTTTTGAGCGGTAAATTTTTTAATTTCTCTTTAATTAAATTCATAACCAATTATACATTTATTTTGTATTATTTGTAAAATGATTTTATTGCTCCAACAAATAGTCTACACCGCTAAGCATTACATCATTAATTGTTGGCGTAGCAACGCTATAAAGTATAATTTTACCATCTCGTATGCATTTTAATAAACCTTGATCCTTTAATATTTTTAATTGGTGACTAACTGTTGTTTGATTAATATTAAGAACCATTGAAATATCACTAACACACATTTTTGATATTGCAAGTGCACTCAAAATTTTTAATCTTGTGCAATCTGAAAATGCCGAAAAATAATTAGCCAAACTTTCAATTACATCTTTATTTGGCATATAGTTTACTATGTCCTGATGTTTGGACTGTTCTAATAGCATTGCTTGCCCCATATTGACTCTCCTTTTTTAAATAAAAGGCTGTGCCAAATTACGAGTGCCTATCATATAATAGTTTATGAATTTACATAGTTGTTAAAAAATTTTAAAAGCCATAAGGCACGCATAAAAATGTTCCCCTTCATTTTTTGCTATCTTCATTTTAAAAGATGTACAAAAGGTAGTCAATTACAATAAATAAGGGATTTTGTAAGATAACAGTGAATTTTTTAGAATTTTGGAGGTTTATTATGAACTTTTCACAAGATGTGCTTTTAGTGCTTATCATATCTATATATGCAGCAAGTACAAATACAGACTTAAACACGAATACTAATTTTTTGTTATTGCTACTAATGATTTTAGGACTTAATAGTGAATTTCAAGCAATAAATGATAGACCAAGATGTTGTCCACAGCAAAGATGTTGCCCATATAATTATTGGTGGAATCCACGATTTAATATGACACCGGACTTTATCTAACACCTATTACATTAAAAGTGAAATAATTGTTAGATAGTGTAAAATAAAAAATATAAAATGTAGAATTATTATAATTTAGGGGCGTAAGCGACCATCAATTTTACATTCTACATTTAAAACCCCCTTGCATTTGCAAGGGGGTTTTATTACTGTTGTCCTTCAAGTCGTGCTTGTTGGTCGGCTATTCTTAACGCTACTAACATTTCCTCCAAATCTCCATCCATAAACATATCTAATGTATAAACCGTCAAATTAATGCGGTGGTCTGTAACTCTTCCCTGCGGAAAATTATATGTTCTTATGCGCTCGCTACGATCACCAGTTCCTACTTGATTTTTGCGAATATCTGAGTATTCTTTATCTGCTTGGGACTTATAAAAATCATAAAGTTTAGTTTGTATCATCATCATTGCTCGTTCTTTATTTTGTAGTTGTGATCGTTCATCTTGGCATTCTACTACAAGTCCTGTGGGCAAGTGCGTAATTCTTATTGCACTTTCAGTCTTATTAACATTTTGTCCGCCTGCACCAGTACTGCGGAATTTATCAATTCGCAAATCTTGGTCGCGTATAACTACATCTACATCTTTTGCTTCTGCAAGTACTGCTACTGTAACGGTAGAAGTATGAACTCTTCCTTGTGCTTCGGTTTCGGGAACGCGTTGCACTCTATGAACACCGCTTTCATATTTAAGTTTTCCGTACGCATCTTGTGCCGAAATAAGAAATGATACAGATTTTATGGCACCGATACCACTTTCACTAATATCCAGCACTTCTGTTTTCCATCTCTTTCGTTCTGCATAACGAGTGTACATTCTGTAAAGATCGGCAACAAATAAACCCGCCTCATCTCCGCCTGCTCCTGCTCTAATTTCAATAATAACATTTTTTTCATCATCTTCGTTATGAGGAAGTAATAAAATTTTTATTTCATCGCTGATTTTTTCTACTTGTTCTTCAAGATTTTTGGACTCTTCACGCATAAAATCACGCATTTCACTGTCTTTTTCCGCTTTAATATCCAATCTAATATTTTCAAGTTCCTCATTTAACTTTTTATACATAACAAAAGTTTCGGTAACAGGTTCAATGGAAGATCGTTCTTTAGTAACTTTTTTCCACTCATCTTTATCGTTAATTACATTCATATCATAAGTTTTTTCTGTAAGTTCATCAAAACGGATTTTTATTGAGTCCAGCCTTGATAAAATGTTATCTCCTAATGCCATAAACAACCCTCTCTATTTGGCTATAATCTTTTATAACTACAACCGTATAATCTTTTTCCATTAATGTTTTTACTTTTTTTGCTTGACCAAAGCCAACTTCAAAACATAATAAACTATTTTTGTTTAGATAGTTTTTTGCCTCGGCAATAATTTTTTTATAGAATTCTAGTCCGTTTATTCCGCCATCTAAGGCTATTATTGGGTCATAATTTTTTACTTCGGGGTCAAGTGTTTTAATATCGGCACTCGGTATATAAGGCGGATTGCTTACAATAATATCAAATTTTGCATTTTCTAATTTTTTAAATAAGTCAGACTCTATAAATTGTACTTCTGCACCTAAACTATCGGCATTTGTTTTTGCAATTTTTAATGCTTTTGCGCTTATATCTGTTGCCACTACATCGGCGTTGGTTTTTAACGCTATAATTATTGCAATACAACCTGAACCAGTACATAAATCAAGTACTTTTAAATTCTGTCCTTTTGATTTAATGTATTTAATGACTTCTTCTACTAAAATTTCTGTTTCTGGGCGAGGCGATAGCACATCTTCATTTACTAAAAAATTGTAACCAAAAAAATTTGCACACTGTAAAATTTTATCTAATGGTTTATGCTTAACTCGTTCCAGCAAAATTTTAGTAATTGCATTATATTCTGCACTTGAAATAGTTTTAAGCAATTTTAACTTAATTCGTTTAATACCAAGCGCCTCACATATTAAAAAATCTGTTTCGGATTTATTAAAAATTCCTACGCTGTTCAATTTGCTAGTTACATAATTATAAACTTCTCTAAAATTCATACATTTCCTAAAAAATAAAAAAATAAGGCTGAAAAAGGTAAGTTTGACTTACCTTGCTCGCCTTATTAAAGTAACTAATCTAAATTATAACGTTTTTTAAATCTGTCTACTCTTCCGCTAACATCAATAACCTTATGTTTCCCAGTATAAAAAGGGTGGCATTTATTGCAAATGTCGACTTTAACAATATCGTTTTGTGATGTTGAGCCGGTTTTAAAAGTTTCGCCACAGGCACAGATAACTGTAACTTCGTGATAATCCGGATGTATTTCTTGTTTCATTTTTCACCTCTAATAAAATTGCATTTATGTTTATAAGTGCGTATAGTACGCAAAAAAACAATGTTTAAAACTTTGCACAGTTACAAAATTTTACTTCTTATAGAGTATACTTATATTCAATGAATAAGTCAAGGCTTTTTTTAAAGCATTACAAAATTTCGTTAGCTATAATATTAATATTACCAGCGCCGAGTATAAGTATAATATCTTGCTTTGTTACTAGTTCACACACTTTTTCACGAATTTTTGAAAAATCTTCAATAAGCAAACAATTATTTGTAAATTTTTTTACCTCGTTGTATAAAATTTGAGAACTTCCTTCTGTAATACTGTTTTCGCGTGCAGCATAAACATTAGCAATAATAACTGTATCCGCTTCAATAAAACACTTCCCAAATTCTTTTAATAAGGCACGAGTTCGCGTATATGTATGAGGCTGAAAAACACATATGATTTTGCCCATCGTTATTTCTTTTGCCGTTTTTATAACTGCGGCAATTTCTGTTGGGTGATGAGCATAATCGCTTATTACACTGGCTCCATTATATTTACCAATAAGTTCAAAACGCCTTTTTACTCCTTGAAATGATGAAATATATTTAAATGCTGATTTAATTTTAAACCCAAGAGCATATAATACAGAAATTGTTGCAAGTGCATTATAGACATTGTGTTTGCCTACAATACTCAGTTTCAACTTACCAATTTTTTTATTTTTTATGTATACATTAAAATTGTAATGTCCTTTTTTATGTTTGATGTGATTTGCATACACATCAAAGTTCGAACTTAAACCAAATGTTATACTTTTTGCTTTTTCAGGCTTAATATTAGCAACAATATTATCATCTCCATTTAGTACCACTGCCCCGCCAAGACTTGTATTGTCTGCAAATTGAGTGAAAGCATTTTTAATGTCTTCAATATCGGAATAATAATCCATATGATCTTTTTCAATGTTTAAAATTACGCTAATAAAATTAGGTAAAGTTAAAAAATTGCGTTTATATTCACATGCTTCGGTTACAAAATAATTCTTACCACCTATAAATAAATTACCACCTATAACGCTTAATTCGCCACCGATATGAACTGTTGGGTTGGCTTTAAGCCCAATAAGTGCCTGTGCAACCATACCTACCGTAGTAGTCTTACCATGCATTCCACTTATAGAAATCACTTTATTATATTCTGTGGCAATCATTCCTAAAAATTTTGAGCGCTCAAAAATTAACAATCCTAATTCTTTTGCTCGCATAAGTTCAGGATTATCTTGTTTTATCGCACTATTATACACAATCGTATCGGCTACTCCAATGTTATTTGCTTTATGTCCTATATATACTTTAATACCTAGATTGCTTAACTTTTGCGTTATAAGAGTGTCTTCAATATCTGAGCCCTGAACATCATATCCATTAAATTTCATAAGGTGCGCAAGAGCACTCATACTGATTCCACCAATGCCAATAAAATGTATTTTTTTCATATATATATTTTTATGCAAAAATAAATTAAATGTGTAATTTTTCATTAATAAATCTATATAAAAAAGCATATATTATTAGTTGGGAAAATATGTAATTTTATTTGCTATATTTTTATATATGATATATACTGACTTAACTGGTGAAAATCAGCAATAATTAAAGGATGGTAACTTCACTTGAAAATCACAGATGTACGCATTAGATTAATCAAAGATGAGAGATCTGGGGAAAATGCAGACAGACCGTCTAGCAAACTAAAAGCGGTTGCGTCAATTACAATTGACGATTGCTTTGTTATCCATGACATTAAGGTTATTGAAGGTAGCCAAGGTTTTTTCATTTCTAATCCAAGCCGTAAAACTCCACAAGGTGAGTATAAGGACATTGTTCACGCAATTAACAATGAAACACGCGAGATGATAAAAGCCGCAATTTTAACTGAATACGAAAAAGCCGAAAAACAAGAATAATTGTTTTTTGTATTTTTGTATAAATTAGACCGACGACTTGTAAAACTTACAGGGCAGTGTGTTAGTATGCACTAGCTCTTTTTTAAAGGTCTTTTATTCCGCTTTCCTACCGGAAAAGCGGAACTAGGCACCGTTTAAACTGAATCTTTTTAACGCTTTAGCCCTAAACAGAACCACCTAGCGTATACATACGCGTCGGAACCTGTTTGGGGCTAAATCATTTAAAAATCTTTCAGTTTAAACTACTTAGCGTATCCTATTTAGCAAAGATAGATTTATTTTCTATTTATAAGTACAGCAATAATATGCTGTGTGTTTTAGCAATTTGCTTAAAATGTGCAGCAAGACTTACCCCCACAACTACACTTGCAAAGTCTTAAAGTATACTCCGCACATAACTTTGTTTAAGTAGAAAACGCTATGTAGGCGGAATATTCAATCATTTGCGGCAGCAAATGGCATACAAAAATTCTGGGTCAGGGTTTCCCTGACTTAAAGATTTTTTGTATGCAACTTATGAACGGAGAGGATTAGCATTTTTATCAAAAATGCGGTTAAAGAGGGGAACCAAAAACGCTTGCTAGCACGCTAAAAGCGTGCGTACAAGAATAAGTTTTTGGTTCCCCTTTTAATATTATCTTTGGTTTTCCACTCCAAATACTATTAATATTGGTGTTTTATATGTTGAGGTTATAACACCTAAAAGTACTGAATTTGTCCATACACTATCAAAGTTGTAATTGTAAGGAATGCCAGACATTGTGCCAGCATTTTCTAAAATATCAATTCCAACTTTAACGCCTCCATATGTTGTTGTACCCGTTACAGTTACCGCTAAATTGTTATTAGTATTTGCTACGGTGCCAACAGGTGCTCCGCCAATAATAATGCCCTCACTACTTAAAACATCTGTCAAAAGTGCATATGTAAAGCTTATATCATCGTTTGTGCTATATCCTATTAATCCGCCTGAATATTTATAATCTGAATTACCAACTATATCAATATCCGCATAATATGACACGTTTCCTGCAAAATATGCTTTTGAAATAGTGGCTGAACTGTTACCAATTAGTCCACCTGCATAAGCCTCACCCGATATACTGTTAAAAGTAGCAGTAATTGTGTTAATTCTTGCAAAACAAGTTGATATCCAGAATGCATCAACATAATTTGTTGCAAATTCGCCAGCCAAACCTCCGATAAATACCTTATTCTGTGCCTGAACAATAATTGTATTTAATTTAGCAAAACTA
This sequence comes from Clostridia bacterium, assembly GCA_023228225.1. GTDB lineage: Bacteria > Bacillota > Clostridia > Christensenellales > UBA1242 > JALOBO01. Next base: position 61,757 of record JALOBO010000002.1, on the reverse strand, counting down.
CTAACTATTTCAAGTAATTTATTAACATCAATTACTGTTATGTTATTATAAGCCGAAATATATTTTCCTACTAGTCCACCGGTATATGCTTTTCCTAAATTATTTGTTGCCGAAACACAGTTGTTTGTTGCCGAAATAGAACCGCTTGATAACAGTACATATGAATCACTTATTTTACCTGAAAGTTTTTTAATATCATATTCACTAATTATTTTGCTTTGAACTAGCCCTGCAAGCCCACCGACAAATACACCAACGGTTTCGCTAGTAATAGTCTCATCAGTGCTGTTAACCGCACCAACAGCCAATATAGAATTTATTCCGCTATAATGGCTTTCTGTTATATCTCCATACATAGCACCAGCAAGTCCGCCGGCAAATATTCCACTAATATTTGTTTTAAGGTTGCTTAATTTTACGGTAGAATCAGTAGTATCATTAACTTTATCAATAATAATATTTCCACTTGCATAACTATCTATTATACTATCGCCTGCATAGCCCACAAGACCCCCCGCAAACAATCCGTTAACAGTGTACGCTCCTTTACCACTTGAATCCACTGTGCCTTTAAGTGATACATTTCCACTCGCACTACAACTTTCAACCATACTACTTAAAGTATATTCAAGCGTTACAATATAATCATTTAAATCGTCTTCGCTTAAATCTACAAAATTTATCGTATTATCTAATATATTGTAATCAAATTTACATATTGCACTATTTAAAGTTACATTAACAGAAACAATATCAACATTATTTCCCGTAATTGTAAATGAAGTGTTTTCTTTGTTATATGTAAATATTTTTTCAGATGTTTCACTCGTTATTGTATTTCCAACTAGTCCACCAGCATATAAATTTTCGGTTGTAGTTTGTGGTAAATCATCAATTGTTGAGTTATTAAACTCTACATTTCCTACACTGTAACTAGATATTACACTACCTAAACTTTGTCCAATAAGTCCGCCCACACTACCCATTAAAGCATAAACAGTAACTGCATTTTCGGCTACATTATTAAATCTAGCACTACCTGCAAAAATCATACCTTTATGATTTATACCAATAAGTCCACCTGCATAAACCATAGAATTTTCTGTTAAAGCATTAATTTTACCAGAAGAATAGTTAGAATCTAGTCTAGCATTTTCAACTATATCATCTCCTGCACCTAAGCCAAGATTATAACCTAACAATCCGCCAATATAATTTATATTTAAATTTGATATATCGCTGAAAGAAGATTGCAAGTCTATATTAACATTTGTATTTGTTGAACAGCCTTGTATATTAGCATATTCGCTGTAACCAGCAAGTCCGCCAACATAAATATTATTTTTTAAACCCTTCCTTATTAAAATATCAATAGCATTTTCATCAATTAACAAAATGTCATCATTATACCTATTATAACTGTTTTCAATTTTTCCATTGCTTTTTCCTACAATTCCTCCAAGGTATAAACTCGAACCACTTGCTTCGCCAGTATTTGTATAAACTATTTTGCAATTAGAACTTAAATCTTTTAGATGAGAAGCATTATTATTACCTACTATACCTCCCACATAAACAGTTTTTTGATAGTCCATACGACAAATTATACTAATTGAACCAGTTGAGTTTACATTACTATCGGGTAATGGCGAACCACCGGAAACCGTATTGTATGAATTATCTATATTACCTACCCAACCACCAATATAGCAGTCTATGTTAGAAGTAATTTCATAATCAATTAAATTACCTGTACCAGTAGATACAACACGACTACTATCTATATAATAATCTTTATAAGAGTAGCCTATTAATCCACCAACATACCGAGCGCCTGATACTGCCATAGTTAATGTTAAACTACACGATTCATATCTACCCAGCGTGCTATAACCAACTAATCCGCCTACATAATTTTTATCGCCACCTGTTACAGTAAATGTAGCATCAGTTGCCATAGTAACAGAAACATTAGAAATTGTGGTAAGATTTGCATTTGCAACTACTGTTCCCATTTTTGATTTAGTACTCAACTCAATGTTAACGTCTAACAATGCTAATTCAAAGTCGGCAAGTTTTGCACCCATCGTATAATTAAATAAGCCTAAATTACTACCAGTTAATGAAACACCACTTATAACTTTTACAATTCCACCTATTGTGCTTGCACCTTTTAGCGTGCCTTTGAATGGGATAGTGTTAGTTCCTATTGATGCAAAAGCGATATCTGTTAAATCAATATCTACACCTATTTCAAATTGTTTATCATAATTTGAAGCATAGTGCGTAATCAAAGCATTTACAAATTCGGCTGTGGATTTTAATATTGTAGAAACAGAATTATTAGCAACAAGTATAGGATAACTTCGATTTGTTTTTGACCAGTCATTTGTATACCATTCGCCAAACGCACCGCTTGCACTGGTGCTTTTCATAGTAGATAATAATTGTGAATCTGAAATTAATTTATCAGCATATTCCATGTAAGGCGGATCTGTTATAGTAGAATTAGAGCCTATTTCGCGTAGTGTTGCGGTTGTGGCTACAAAATAATTATTATTAGATGCAACTGTACCAGTAAATGCTGTTAGATTATTTTCGGCGTAATCTTGTAATGAACCAATAAGTCCGCCAAGTTTTAATGCGGTTTCTTCTGCATCTACATTATACTGACTGCGAGCATAATCAGTGTTAAAGTCAGTTGTAACCCAATTATTAGCCGCAACAGCATATTTTATAACAGTTTTAACTGGTACAGTAACCTGTTCTTCCCCAATAATACTTGATATAAATGCATCTAAATGCCCAATTAGTCCACCGACCGCAAATATTGCACGCACACTGCCAGTAGCATAAACATTTTCTAATTTTCCGCCTAGCATATATCCAATAAGTCCGCCAGCAATTTTTACACCTCTGGCGTATTCGCCCTGTCCATTCGCAATACCTAAATCGCTAACTTTTGCCCTAGCATAACTACGAGTTAATTTGCCAGTTACAATCTCTCCGCTTTCTTCTGTCCCATAATTTATGCCAACAAGACCGCCTGCATAATAAGATACACCACTATAACTAGAAGTTGAACCACCAAATAAATATTTTGCATCTAAACTTGAGTTTGCATCTACAAGTATTTGATCGGCATCTGAATAAGCAATCCAAGAATAGTCAATGTTACCTAAATTTTCCGCAACAATACCACCGGTAACTTTAATCCCGCGTATAAACTGAGGAACAGTACTATTTTGAGTACTAGCGGTCATAAGAGTGAAGTATGCATTATATACTTCGGTATTAATACCTATGTAGCCAACTGTACCGCCCGCAAATTCTGCAAGAATTTTAACTTTTCCGTTTGCATTTATATTTCTTACATATGCGGTTTCCAAATTACTTAAATTTATTATACCTGCAATAGAACCAGCATAAGAAATATATTTAATGTTAGAACTATAATCTTCACTGTCACTCGCTATATAATGATAACTTAAAATTGTACTATCATAACCATCTACATCAGTAGGAGTATATGAAGTACACTGGAAGCCTGCATGTACCGAAAGATTTGAAGATATATTTACAATTCGGCTGTCGCCCAGTATTTCGCCAGCAAGCCCGCCAACCATATTGTAGCCTTGAACAACTACCCCCTCGCCTAATAAATTAATATTGTAAATATAAGCATCGATTATTTGCCCTGCCAATATACCAACTCTACGAACATTAGTACCACTTACATCTACTACATTGATGTTTAAGTTTTGAATTATGGCACGCTTAACCAGATTATTATTTGTATCGTAAGTACTTTGTACACCGGCGAACATTCCTAAATTATCATATAAATCACTACTACCAGTACCAAAAATACCTGAGTTAATTCTAACTTGCGAAATAGTCATTCCATTGCCTTCAATCTGTCCTTTAAATATGACATTTGCGGTATCAACAGATAAATCAGTAGAATTAAATGAAATATCAGCAATAAATCTTACTATTTTATCAAATACCTTAGTGTTGGAATTTGTTGCTTCGTTAATTTTATTGTTAAATTCTTCTGCGGTTTTAACAAGTATTGGATTAACAATATGTTCAGTTTTTAAAGCATAATCCCCGTTGCCATCAGTTGCTAATGAATATATGCCTGTTTCTTCATCTAAAATGTAATTACCATTTTCATCTTCTATATATGTATTTTTTACTTCATACTCGCCAAGTTTTGGACCAGTGTAATCATAATAGAAAGCAGAGTTAATTTCAGTATATGATGCCACCGAAAGAGTAGTAACATTTGCTTCTACTAATTGAGGAATTGCGGCAATAGTTTTATCGCTGTATAAACCAACTAATGGATCGCCAGTTTCGGTCCTTAATACTTCCATAGTCCATACGCCTTGTGGTATTTCGCTTGTGCTGACTGTATCTACAACGCCTTCTGTGTTTTGCGTAGAATATGTTACAGTTTCAAAAGTATCTATTGCATAGGTTGTATATATGCTTGCACTAATAAACGCATCATAATATAGTCCAGTTGCTGGGTCAGGAGTAGTATTTTCACCATCGCCGGAGTTTGCTACATAATGATTGCTTTCACTACCATTTATAATATCACCGCGTAAGAAATAACTATTTGTTATTGTGCCTGTATTGTTAAATGTATTGTCTAGCGTTGTCCCGGTAAAGGGAGTATGTGCAAAGTTATTTGTAATCATTTTTGAGTTTGTATAGCACTCTTCAATAATACCAGAGTTTGAATATACAAAACCTGCCGAACGAGAAGCCGCAAAAGGATTAGTTTCTGTTTCTTCTAATAATTCATCGCCTAAAATTTTAATATTTGAATAAGAATTATTTACCGCACCGCTATTACTATGTACAAACCCGCCAATAGTACCATAAGAAATTATTTGACTACCTGTTGCACGAGTTTCTGTAAGATTCGAATTTTTAAGTTCACTGTAAGTTTCATCTTCATCTGATAAATACTGTATTTCCATTAGAGAGGTATCACCGCACACATATGAAGTGTTAATAGTCCCGTTATTTCTGCCAACAAAACCACCAGTTAATGTACCAGTTGCTAATATTGCAGTATTTGTAATATCGCCACCTAAATAGTAACTGGAAGATACTATTCCGCGGTTTTCACCAATAAATCCGCCTAATGTCCCCGATGCTGATATTGTGCATTCTACACGGCTGTTAGTAACTACGCCAACTGTGCCACTTATTGAAGAAGAGTTAATTCCTACAAGCCCGCCGGAAATTATTGCATTTGTAGAAGCGGTTTGCGATGACCCACGGTGAGTAGTATTAAGTGTTATTCCAGTACTAACATTATCAATCCAATCTGATCCGTGAATTTTTAATACATAACTGTTTGTCACACCATCAACTGTTGTGCGGGTGACAGTTACAATAGAATTATTTTGACTACTACTAGAAGAACCGGACAAGTTTTGTGTGGTGCCACTACTTTGTGCGGTATACTCTATAATTTCGCAATTTGTAATAATTCCGCCACGATTTTCGCCTACCAAAATACCAAATGTTACATCATTAAATGCTGTTGCATCAATAGTCAATGTATTTGTTGGCTGGTAAGATAGTGCGTAAAGGTTTGCGCCGATAACACCATTAGTAACATTGCTGGCTTCAAGTGCATCTTCAAATGCTGTAATGTTATTACCTTTTTGTACATATATTCCGTTGTCAAGTACGGTAAGTCGACCATCTAAGGCTATACTAATATTTTTAAGTATTGTAGCATCTGTAATATAGGAGAATAAACCTAGCGTTACATTGCTTTCTGCTATAAATCCTGTTAAATCAAAACTTCCAATAAAAATCGTGTGGCCCAGTCCATCTAAACTTGCAATTGCAGTAGTTAATGGCTCCCAGTCTGTAAGATAAATATCATTTACAAGGGCATAAGATACACCAGCTTGCATAGTACTAAAATCGCCGGCATCATAAATTGGAGTAGGTACAGCATCTTGGTTTGGTTTAACTACTGGTAAAATGCTTGATGTATATGTTTTTTGTGCTATGCTAGATAATTCCGGCAATCCGCCCTCGCCATATACAATATTAAGTTCGGCAAAAATTCCAGCTTGTTTATTAAGCACTGGCTGAATGCCTAAAAAATAATAATATCCATCGGCATTAGAAGTAATTTGGAAAGTAGAATTGCTTTCTACGCTCTCTTCACTTTCTGGGTTTGGAGCATATGTTATACCGCTTTCATTAATTGAATAATACATAGTTGCTTGTGTTAAATCATCTATTTGCCAAATTTTCCAAATATTATAATTTTTCGCTAACTCTTCTTCAAACGCTTCAATACACTGAGTTGCATATAAAGAATTATCAGCACTATAAGAAGCCAAAATATTAACTTCAAGTTTATAACTTTGCCCTGCTATAATTTCTATTGTATCATCAGGATTTATTATATTTGAGCCAATTTTAATTTCTATACTATTTATAGTATAAAGAACAATAATAAGGTCAAGTGTGGTTTCTTCTATAATTATTTCGCCATCTACAACCTGATGCGCTTGTGCGGTAATCGTAATTACTTTACCAAGTAAATTTTGACTTGCGCCAACAGTTACACGGTATAGCCCTGCTACTTCATCTACTGCTGTTAAGGATACTGTTTCGCCCGCCCCACCGTTTACAAAATTTGTAGTAATTGTGTGCGCCAGACTGAAATCTCTTATATTAAAGTAAATATCCGTGGTGCTACCAAGTGCCACATATTCGGTCGTAACAATATTGGAACTTGTGCCTACCGCAAAACTCATTTCTGCGGATTTTAATGTTTCTAAATTAATACTTGCTTGACTAGACACGGCATATTCATCACAATCATTTAAAGTGTATGCCTTAACAATTATATTGTAATTTTCTGCACTTTTAACATTAGATGGAATAAGTACTCTAACATATAACATACCATTAAAAGTCCAATCAGTAAGCGAAATCTTTTCAAGCCTAATTCCATTAGTAATGGTAACAGTACTGCCTAATTCTTCGTACAATTTTGTGGTTTCATTATAGAGTCTTTGTTCAAATAAACTAACTCCGCTAGGAGAATTGTCTGATGTTATCTCTAAGTAATCCACATTTGAATAATATGGGAAAAGTGCGATTTTTAAAATACCAATTCTGCCCGATATAATCAAATTTGAAGTTGTTTCGTTAATATTTACATTGCCATTAATATCAGTTTCGCCCCTAGAATAATACTGTAAATTAATATTAAGTGGATTTTGCGGATTTATAATAAGCGTAAAAGATGTATTAATATTAGTATAATTAATATTCTGTAAAGCCTCTACAAAATATGCTTGTAAATTTACTGCAATATTTAAAGTTTCGGTGATATATATCCTGTACTCTTCTTTTATGCTAAACTTATACTCATAAGAAATCAGTTTTGCATTTTCATCAAATACTTCACTTATTAGTTCGGCATTAATTATTCTACTAAACAAATCATTGTCAGTTAATGGACTAATGTCTTCGGTAATAGAGTTTTCTAAATCGTATGTCGTTATTATATTTCGTAAAATATCGGAATCTTCATTTTCTTCTGCATTAACCGCACTATAAGTAATGGCAAGTTTATCAGTTTCTAAATCGGTACGCATATAAATATTGCTTGTTACACTATAATGTTGTGTCGTTGACTGTGTCGAAAGTAAAGAATAAAGGTCAGTAGCGCCCTCAGTTACTTTAATTTCAAACGCCAATGTGTAATCGCTTTCTATATAGTAAGTTATACCGCCAAACACTACTGGATATTTTATAAATGCTGTAACAGTAGAAACACCCGCGTGGTTGCCTTTTAAAATTATTTTTCCGTATATATCTCTTGTTATTAAAACTTCGGTTTGTATTCCGCTTGGTAAAGTAACAATACTTTCGTTTACAAAAGTAACAATACCAGCAGTATCCGTTATCAAGTAAGTTACTATTGCGCTGGTAGAATCACCGGCAATTTTGGGGAATATTTCAAAATTTTTACCTTTTTCCACTGTTACTTGTTGTAGTGTTTGATCGACACTTGCAAATGCCATCATATAACTATTCGTTTTATATAATTTTAATTCACCAACTGGTTTAACAGCACAAATTTCAAACGTATCATATATTAGAGTATTATAAACCGAAGCAATCGTAATAGTTACATTGCCTTCACTAAGTACTTCTAGTGTGCCATTTTTATTCACTTTAACAATATTAACATTGCTAGAAATTACGCTTAAAATATTTCTTGCAGATAGTGGAGTTAAAGTAGTTGTAATTAAATCATCTAAGTCATATTTGTTTTTACTTGTGTCCACTCTTTTTGAGTAATAATAAAGTATTACTTCGCTATCTGAATACTTTTCATAAATTTCGCTTTCCGGAGTATCATTAACTAACACATTTATTGCAGTGGGCGACTCGGCATACATAACGCCACCACCGCTTTCGCTAGCCATATATAATACTGGATAACCGCTGTTAATATCAGCGCTTTCTGGCATTAACCAATACCCACTAATATAATCTTCACCATTAAACGAAGCAAACTCCCAATTTACAAAGGTATCAATATCTTTTAATTCGATACTGGCTTTTGGTGTTCCATATGCGTTACCGCTTGTTATAGTATTCAAATAGAATACATCTGTAAATACGGTGCTAGGGGCTGATGTCCTTCCAATTATACCTCCCATATAAGTCGCAGTAAACGTTGCAGATGCCATCAAATAAGAAGTGGAATACGAGTCAGCAATTTGTTGTGCTGTACTAGATATGTAAATATATCCTACGATACCGCCCATATAACTAGTGATTGAAGTAGTATTTGTAAATACATTTCCGCGTGAATAAACATTAGTAATAACCGGCTGTGAATTTGTAAATGAACCGTTTAAAATGCCCACAATTCCACCGGCATACACTTTTGTTGAGGCTGAAAAAGATTGAATATTCATTGTAGAATAGGAATTTTCTAATATTGTATTTTCATCTGACCATAATGTACCAATAAGTCCACCAATTATTATATCAGAATAGTTCTTATTTTCTATAACGTCACCATAATATGTTCCATCAGTTTCGGTGATGTAACTCATACTAGAAGACATTTGTGTACCATAACAGTATCTTATTTGTCCACCAGTTGAAAAACCAATTAAACCACCTAACTGTGAGCCACCTATAATAAGTGCAGTTGCGTTTACAGCCGATGTTGTGCCTACCGCTATGGAATTAGCATTATAATTTTCTACATATGAATATTCTACAAGCCCATTAATATTATGACCAATAAGTCCGCCTAAATTATTATTACCTCTAACAAACACATTAGCAAAGCAATTTATTATACCGCGTATATTTTCGGTAACTTCATCGGTTTTTTTACTAATGCCGGCAAGTCCGCCTACATTGTCATTACCAAAGACTGTTGACATTACTATTATGCTATCAATTCTACCTTTATTATAACCAACCGCACCGCCAACCGTAGAAGTTACATTGTTTATTTTATATAATGTTCCATTAATAGTATCAGTTAAAATATCTACTGCTACATCGGCATCAGAACTGCCATAGAAAGCATCACCGGAATTTTCGGAATATGCACCTTTACTGCCAGTTATACTCCCATTATCCGTATTAAGCCCTACTAATCCGCCTGTGTATAAAACAGTTAAAGTACTGTCTTGAACATAAAGTGTGCCTCTGGCCGTGCAATTATCAATTATTCCGTTATTTGTACCAACAAGCATACCAACAGAAACAGTGCCAACATAATTACTAGCAAAAGTATCTAATGTTGCCTGCACACTACAATTACTAATTTCACCATTATTGTAACCAGCAATAATTCCGGCATTTACAGCATTTGCCGTCGCTACAACATTAAGATTTTGTATTAAAATGCTTAAATTTTTAATTTTGGCAGTGCTATCTAAGTAGCCAAACATTCCTATATTTTCAAAACCAGCAGTATTTATTGTAATATTACCTAGTATGATATCGCTTGTATAACTATTTCCAAAATAATTTAGTGTGCAATCAAAACTACCTGTAAATGGTGTAGCATTAGTGCCAATAGGCTCCCAATTAGTAAACTGAGAGAGATTTAAAGAAGTGGCTAATACATAATAAGCACTTAAATTATTTTTTATATTAGATAAGTCGTTAGCGTTAAAAACTTTAAATGCTGTCGTTTCGGTTAAACCATCGGCAACATCTACAACAAATTTTGAAGAATAATCAATATCAAATTTAAAAATCTTATTACCAAATTCATCTGTTAAATAATAAGTTGAATTTTCATAACTTACAAAATAAGGATTATAAGTATTTGATGTTCCATCGTATGCCGAAATATATTGTGTTATATATTGTAAATAGGTTAGCGAATTCGGATATGTTGTTTCTGAGTATTCAGCAAAAGATAATACTTTTATCCTGTCTTGTGGAATAGCATAAATAAGTGCAACACCTACATTTTGTGACACAATTAATTTACTATTTAATTTTCTAACATTGACTACTGCTTGCAATAAGCTGTTTTCGGCAGGTGAATAATCCTCTTGATAATAAGCAAATAGTAATTTGTTGTTGTAAGCACTGCCCGGTAATGCACTTGCTTTAAACGAATAGTTACTATCTAGTGCTGAATAATAAAGCATCGGTATTGTATTTTCTGTTCCGCTTCCTAGTAGATACATATCATCAAAAGCAATATCTGATATCATTTGTGGTTTTTTAATTATAATTTCGGCTTTTTTTGATATTACAGGATTACGAACATCACCAGTTTGAATACTGCCAATAATTGTTATAGTTTTTGAACTTTCTGTACTTGGAAGTTTTGCATACACTTTAATTTGCCCGTTTGCAAGTTCTTCCCAAGTAATGTAATAATTTGTTGTGCTGTTTTCTATATAGGCATTATTGCTTACTGCATATGTATAATTATTTGAATTACCCTCTATTGACCACTTAATGGGTTCATTGTCGGTTATCACTGATGCATTAAAAGGGTTTATAACAAAACTAATTGTTGTGTATGATGCATTGTCATTAAAATAGCCAATGCTATTTGCATCAAATAATTCAACTATATATTTTTCTACTCCACCTATATTTAAACTAGCATAAGAAATAGGAGTATAAACTTCTATTAGAAAACTACAAGTAAATGTAACGCCGGTAAAATCTTTTACCGAAATTTCTATTTGTGCAATACCATTAGAAAGTGCCATAATTTCGCCTGTTGCACTAATTGTGGCAACCGAAACACCTTCAATATCTTTTGTAGAGAATTTATAAAATTTACCATCATTAAATTGTGACAATGTTGCATTTGATGGATTTATGTTAATAAGAGACAATAATATACTGCGTATAGATACTTTTGCAGTAGCGGTGGGCAACTCCAATGCATCATAATCGTTAGAAGTGGCGGTGGATAAATCACTTTCTACAATTTGCCCACTTACAGTCTGTAAATTAGCGTATATGTAGTTTATTGGATTATAAACATTAACTGTTAAATTAACAGACCTGCCATTTTTAGAAAGTAGTTCTATTGTGGTAGCACCTTCGTTTTTTGCAGTAATATTTAATATTGCAATATTATCATTTATATCACTATACCTAGTAATCCAAGCACTTTCTACAATATTCGTATTTCCGATGTTAATACTTATATTCTTATTTGTTTCTTCTATTATTTCGGCATCGGCGGGATTTACTTGTATTATTACAGTTTTTGTTTGATTATTTTCTAATGAAATACTACTTAAAATGTCGCCAATACTATCATCAATTAAATGCTCTTTAACAAAAATATTAGTAATACCAGTGCGAGGAAGTAATTCAATTTCTGTCAATATACTTGAATTTACCGCTGAACTAATAGTAAGTGTAACATCATTAAGTACACTAGGATTTTCTTCTATATCTATTGATGTTATTTCATGCGCTATGTAAAGATTGAGAATTCCATTTGTAACAGGAACATTATTATAATCTGTAATTTCACTACCATTACTTAATCTAAATTTAAACTCTGCTAATGTGCTTGAAAGTGATAATTTTACCGAACTATTATAAGCAGTAATTGGATCCAATGTAATTTTTAAAGGGCTACCTGCTAAATTATAATAAGATTCTGAATTATAAATAAATAGCGAATTATCAGTATTTAAACTGTTAGATGAAATTTCTATTGATTTTAATTCATCTACTACCGTAACACTAAAAGATTTGCTAATTACTTGTTCGGTCGCTTGTCCAGAAATTTTTACTGTAACATCTGCATAAATATTTACTATGCCTAGCCCCGCCCCAGTAACTGCAAAAGTTTTACCGGAAGTATCTGATAATACTTTATTCACTTCGGCGATTTGTGCGTTATTTGTTCGATATGTAACAAAATATTGTTCATTAGTAACAATAACTGTTTTTAACACCATAGGATTTTGATCTGAATTTTTAATAAGAGTCAATTCTTGTAATGCATTTAACGATAAATCTTCAAAAGCAATATCTTCTTCATCAATGGGTTCTATTACATATATATTTATATCTCTATACACAGCACTATTTGCAATAGATATCACTCTCACGGAAATTATGCCATTTTCAGGTCTTAAATTTACGCGCAAATTATTTTGACTATCAATTGTCGCATATTGAGTGTTATAAGGTCTTTCAAGTGTGTTTACTATTGAATACGTAACTTCACGCTGATTGGTACCAGCAGGAGTAAATAAAATATTTTGTGCTTCTAATATGCTAGTAATATTAACATTCTGCCCACGCAAAATATATGGTGATACTACACTGCTATAAGATATCCCACTAACTTCTAATACAGTGTTCAATCTTACAGTACAAAATTTAGCACCTTCTTCTGTCATAACTCTTATTTCAGATGTCCCCGGTGCATTAGAATTTGCTTTAATTGTGATACGAGTTGAACTATCATATAGTACCGGCGTGCCAACTACGCTTGCAGCGGTGCTCGGGTTTATTGAAACCACCACGCCTTTTGATATAGAACCACTTGCCCCGCTTACAGTAGCAACAATTTCAAATGTATTTAATGTATCATCAGATTCACTAAGTGTAAAATTTACAGTAGAAACATTAGTAGTAACCTTTAATTTTGCATAAGGGTCTGCACATCCGGAAAACACACCGAATGATATTATTATCAAACTTAAAACAGTTAAAATATTTTTTACCGTTTTGTTTAGCATTTAACCCTCGCCTTACTTATTTTTTGTGTTTTAAGATATTTTTATCAAGTTTTATTGTATATACTTATAATCTTATAATTAGATAACAGTATGCGCGCGCATAATTATTCCATTATATTAACTTTAATTATATTTTATCTTACAAAAAATGTCAAATAATTACTTGTCATACTATTAGTATAGTTTGTACAGTTTTATAAAAAGTTTACCATTTTATAGAAAGTAAACAAAAACCCCACATAAATAAAATTTGTGTGGGGTTTTTGTTTACTTTCTAAGTACGGGTAAACCGTTTGCCTTAATGTTCCAAATTACATTGCTCCAACCCGAATCCCTATACAACTCACCTTCTTGCATATTTTCATCTAGCATACTATAATAATTTGTAATTATAGTTTCAGGATATGAAGCAACAGTAAATGGAAGTGTATCTTCTACTTCTGCACTTACAAAAGTATTTTCAACCAAGCAATATTGCGTAACATCAACTCCTCCAACTTCAATTGTGTTTGTATATCCACAAAGTGCAGATAAATCACCGTGGATACCATTGAACACATTAGCCCTTACTAAATCGCCATATTGATAACAATTTAACACACGTCCACCATTCATAAGAATTCCAGAAACTTCGCCTATAATTCCCGATTGTTCAACACTCAAAGATAATAACCTTTCTATTAGAGAAATTCCATAATAAATGCTATTAACCATAATGGCGGACATAAATTCACTAAATAATTCAGGTATACCTGCTATAACATAATACCAGCCTACAAATGACACTGCAACTATCACTCCCATAAATTTAATTATACTCCAAATTGAAGACAAAACCTCTCCAATTGTTACTTTAATGTCGGTAGTTATGTCCACTTCTATTGCACAGTTATCTATTTGCCCGCCATCAATTATGCCAACTAACCCACCTACAACCAACATACCACCTTTTTCTCTAAGAATGTTTATTTTTCCACTAACCTTACTAGAAGTAATACGTCCTCGTAAATATAACTCAACTTCTTGGTTTTTATATGAAGTAACGATACCCGCAAACGAACCAATCGCATATTGAGTTCCATCATTTTGAAACCCTTTATTATAATACCAATTAACAATTTCTGCATTGAAAATTAATGCGGTTGGTGCTAAAGTACCAAACAGCCCTTCGGTATATAAACTTGTTTTTGCTTGTCCAACAGTATCAACTATATTGCCCGCTGAATCTATATAAATTGGAACTGATTTAATGTTATTATTTGGCCAATTTATTTTATATCCATTGCCATTATACCATGTACTTAGGAAAGGTATACAATATATGCTATCAGCAACGTCTATCTTTGAGGTTTGAATCATATTAAAGCCTTGTGAAACACCATATTCAATACTGCTGGTTTCTCCACGAATGCTGGTTACTGGATAAGGATATGCCCTTGAACCTAATGTGCTATTTGTGCCACTCATTAATTCTTCATCTGCTCCTTTAAGTAAGGGATAATGATCAGCCGTTTTACTCCATGAACCTAAGCTTAAATTGGCTACCATTAATGTTTTGGTATTAGCAATTGTTACACCAGCGTTTGCGCCCGTCATTTTTGTAGTAACAGCATCAAAATATAATTTACTATACCCGGTAATATCATTTGTATAACCCAAGAAACCACCGCTGTTACCATCGGTATTTGTTGTGGTTATTTGCCCGATTGCATAAGCAGATTTAATTGTTACAGCACCAGAAGAATAACCAATAAATCCACCTGTATAACTGCGCAAACTATTATGGAAGACATCGCCGGTGGCATAAGCCGAATCAATAATAGTAGTTTGTTCACTTAATTCGATTGCTTGACCTACAAAGCCACCTACATAAGAATAGTTCGTTCCACCTGTTACATATTTTGCTATAACATTAATACTGCCCGACGCATACGAATAAACGACTGTGGTATTTGTAATATAGCCCGCAAATCCGCCTACAATTAACTCATTACTGTTTTGATAATGTTTTGCGGTAACATTGCTGTTAGAATAGCAATATTCAATTCTATTATAGCCTACTATTTCATCAATCGTTGCATAGCCTACTACTCCGCCAACATAAGTTTTAGCATTTGTTTCAACATTTATTATACTATCGGAATAACTGTTTGTAATGAAACCAGTGTTAAAACCTACTAAACCGCCTATATATCTGTTGTTTACATCATCGCTAATATTTATGTATTTTATGTTGGCGCCTTTCATAACATAAGTGTCGCCATCTTTTATGATATCTGCATCTGCTTGTGCATTATAAATAAGTCCCTTATTTAAACCTGTAACAGCACCGACATAGGCAGTTTCTGATAAAACCGCCGTGGGTTCTCTAACAACTTCTGTTTTACTTATAACATCGTAAATAATACCTGAGTAAGTATTAAGTCCTACAAAACCACTGTAATGCATATCTTCATTTGTTTGTCCGGTAAAACTATAAATGACTTTTGCCAGTGTAGGTTGCGAATCAATATTAATTAATCTACCACTGTTTACAGCGACCAGTAAACCAAAGGCGTAAATGGTATTAGTATTGTGACCAGTAGTGCTTATTGTTTGAATATTATTTGCATTAGGTTTAGATGCGTTATAAATCATATCAATTTTTAAATCTGTTATTAAACCTTTGCATGTTATATTAGTAAATAAACCTGAGCCATAAATATTTGCAGATAAATTGTAACTGGCTTTTATTCCTTCAACAGTAATTGTATGGTCGTTACCATAAATCCAAGTATTTAGAGATGATAAATTGCTACCTGTAACATTACTTATAGATAAATCAGCAGTTAGTATTATTGCTGAGCAATTGCTAAAAAATGAATAATTCCAAATTGAAATATTATTTATCGCCATCGGAACAACTCTCGAACCGCTTGCTTGTGGATTATATATATCGTTGAATACTGTTTGACCATTTGTATCTAATAAGTATAAATATGGATATGAAGTAACTTTATCATCAGTTTTTCTTATTGCCCACGGGCTAGCCGAAAGTGCTAACATTGTTGCAGTTCCATCGGTTGTCATTCCATCAATAACAGTAATTCCATCAATAGTCAATAAATTTTCAGATACACCAGTTAAATATTTATCAAAATAACAGTTGATAAATGTAGGTTTTGATGTGTAGTTTGTAAATCCGGCCCTGTTGTTATAAATAGTGTTTAAAGTAATACGACTTTCATCTATATTGTTCTCTTCATCTACATAATAGATATAGCCAATAGCATAACAATTTGTATATATAACTTCCGCACTAGAATTAAATCCGACAAATGATGCAATTTTACCTAAACTTATACCAACATCACCAGAACTATATGCATTAGTAATTTCGCCACCTGCACAATTGCCTATAAATCCACCAGCATAAGAACCGCCTATTACGGTTATATTTGCTGTGGAATAAGCCGTGGAAATATTATTTAAATTTTTGCCAACTAGTCCGCCGACATTATTTAATGTTGAACTATTGCTTATAATATTAATTTCGTTTGATGAATAACATTCGCTTATATTACCTTTGTTTTGTCCAATTAATCCACCAATATCAGATATCATATCACCTGTAAATAAAGCATTTATCTCGCTGTTTGCATAACTTTGATATGTGCTTGCAAGTTCATTAGTGTAGCCGGCAATACCGCCCATATATGAATATATAACTATGTTGACTGATATATCACCCGAATAATTACACATCTCAATAAGAGCACTATTGTTACCCACGAGTCCACCAACATATCCACTGCCAAATTTTATGCCTGTTTTTTCATTTATATAAGTATCTGCGATATTTACATTTGAAATTGTATTAAGTATGTTACCGTTATTTGTGCCTGTAATTGTGCCTGTTGCCGAATCAGTACTTTGCGAAGTAACAACATAATTATTACTTATACTTGATAAATTACAACTTACAATATGTCCGTTATTTACACCTGCTAACATACCAGCATTTATAGTATTATCGGTTGCAATATCAGATGTTAAAATTATATCTAATCCATATACACCCGCATTTTTACCATCAATAATTTCAAATAGTGATTTAAAATTTTTTATAGATGAAGTATCACTTAATAAAATTGAATAACCACATGCATTGTATGTACCATTTAAATTTGTTATTTTTGTTAATAATTTGTAATCAATCTCAATATTTGCTGTTTGTATATAGTGCCTATTACTATTTGCATTTATCGTATTAAAATCAGTTAGAGTGCTTATAGTAGCAGGATTTATTTTTGTGCCTGTTGCCTGTGAACTATCGTTAAATAATCCTGTTCTATAATTAAAATGCGATAAATCCATAGGATTATATTCTTCAATATAATCAAACGGGATTGTACTTACAGTTTTTAAACTCAAAATTGGGTAAATAGTTCCAAGTTCGTATCCCGTGAATGTGAGTGTGTTAAAATCGTAAGTTTCTGTTGCTATTATCTTGCTTAAATCAGCACCCGCGCCATTGATTGCATTTGTGCTTTTAAGCCCAGACATTTCGCTGTTATAATAATTATTATTATAGTCGTTAATTGTTCCTTGAAGCCCTAAGAATGAGCCTATATTGTTGTTTGTGTTATTAGTATTTCTCAGTAGAATACTTGATATAGTAAAGCAGTTAGAAATGCTAAACATACTTGCTTTACCTATTAATCCGCCAAGACTAACTTCTTTACTTACATCACTATTTTTTGCTGTTACGTTACCACTACCATAGCAGAAATTAATTTCAGAAGGTAATTTATCATTTTCATTTAATAGATATCCGGCAAAACCACCAGCATTAATTTCATTTAAAGCCGAAATATATGTAAACCCCGAAGCAAAACAAGAATTAAAGATTATTTTATTTGTTTTAATATCTGCTATTCCAACAAATCCACCTGCATTTATTTGCCCAAGTTTATCTATTATCAATTCATCATCATCAACATATTCAGCATCAATTATAATATTGCCAGTAGCATATGAATTTAAAACTAGGTAGTTGCCAACCACAATTGTATCTGCATAAATATTACCGAATAATCCCCCAGCATTTATAGAAGTATCAACAGCCATATTTATAGGTGAAAGCATTAATATAGAATTATTTGAACTACAATTTGATACCTTTATACCATTATTAACATAACCAATCAATCCGCCAGCATTAATTATACTTGCATTTAAAATATCAGTTAAATCAATATTACTTTCATAATCAGTATTTTCTGTACTTACATTGTTTGCATAACAATCTACAATTTCGCCATTACCTATTGTTTTCCCAATTAAACCGCCGACATTAATATTAAGTGTCTGTCCTATATCTAATCCACTTTCTGAAAATGATTGTGTAATTGTTTTAAAGTTTTCGGCAAGTCCAATTAAACCGCCAATATTTGTTAATGTACCAGCAATTACACTTGTATTTGATGCGGTAATGGTATTATTTAATGATTTAGAAAAGTATAATGTACCACCCTTAGCGTAACCTATAAGTCCACCAACATTTGTAAGTTTATTATTTACATAACTTGATACATTCATATTAATGTTCGAATAAGTATTATTGTATTGCGTGTCCGAAGAATATCCTACAAGTCCACCAACATTATGATTTTGATTTTGATATTCAGAATAAATTGTTGTGGTGTTTTCCTTTCCGCTAATAATTACATTTGTAAATGTAGACTTTTGTGCATAACCCGCAAGTACACCAAAATATTCGGCATTTGTACTTGACATACTTGCAATTTCAAAGCCAACATAAGCAAACTGAGCGCCAATAATATAAGTAAATAAACCATGGCTTGCATTTATTGTATCTTTAACATGGATATTCTTAATAACTTGCATAGTTGTGTCTATACTCATAGTTGTGTCTATACTCTTAAATTTACCTTTAAATGCTGATGTGCTAGTGCCAAGTGGCCTCCAAACATAGTTATCATCAAGCACAAGTTCGCCCTGTTGCGTTTCTGGATTTATTTCAAAATCAAGTAAATAAGTGGCTTTTAAATTATGTTGAATTAAAGATAGGTCTGCTTGTGAACTAATAATAAAAACATTGCTATTATTGCCCAAGGTTAATTCGGGATATCTAATTATATTTATATCATCGGAATTGTAAATCCAAGTTAAACTGTTCCACTCGCCAAACACTGTATCCTTCATAGAAGATACTTCACTTGTAATATCGAGTGCATCAGCATTAATCGCACCGCTTGTTGTAATTTTGTATGCAATTTTCGGTACATTTATATTAATAGAAGTACTTTCACTTTCCTCATAAGTATAATAGCCCCCAAGTCTTGCCCCAGATTCACCAATGGTAGCCCAATCAACAGATGAATTAAAAGCATTTAAAACTACGAGTTGTACTTCGGTAAACTCAGAAATTTGATAGCCAATTTCCGGCATAAATAATACTGGTTCTGCTCCTGTACAATTTAGGCCTGACCAAATAGTGCTTACAAAATAATTACCTGCAATATTACTTTCAAGGTCATCGCTTGTCATACGAGTGCCATCATTAATCCAGAAATTTAAACTAGATGCGGTATTATAACCTATAATAGAACCAAGAGATGTAGGCACATTACCTTTGGTTGTATATGTACTACTATCTCCATAATTTTTACCACTTACAATTATTCCCTGCATTGTACGGAGCATATAATAAATATTTTTTTCTATAACCCCAATTGTATTTAAGGTTACATCTGTATGCCAATTATTAATTGCAACAACATGATTAAGTACTTGTTTTTGAATTGAATCATTTTGATTGTAGCCAATTATTCCACCAATAATGTTTTTTGCTAGCACACTTCCACTTGCATAAACATATTCAAGTTTACCGCCTGAATTATAGCCAATTAAACCACCTGCAACTTTTGCACTTGTATTAATTACATCTACTTTGCAATAACTGTTAGTAATAATACCACCCACAACTTCACCACTTGATGATACGCTACCTATATTGTACCCTACAAGTCCGCCTACATAGTTATTTGAAATGCGTGCATTTGTAGAAGCGGCAAACAACCCTTGGGTTCCTGTGGTTTTACCAACAGTCAAAGCACTTTCAATAGCATCTTGTATTGCTTCGGTATGCTGAACGCGTGCCTGATCAATTTTGCCACGGTTTTCGCCTGCAATACCACCTGTGTAATTATAACCCATAATAATTTGCTTAGCAGAAGCCTCCCCTTCTACGAATGTAGTTTCATATGCTATATCTTTTATAAATGTATTTGAACCAATTAATCCCGCAATACCACCGGCTGTTTCGCCAGATATAGTAATTGCTCCCGATACACTTAAACGTTGTATGTATGGGTCATCAATAGTCGTACCTGTAATAATTTTATCAGTAGAAAGCACGCCATCACTTACAGTTGACATATCGCGCACTACAATATTAATAATTCCTGCAATACCGCCCGCATAAGAAACATCGGTTTTTAATGCATAACCTAAGTTTTCATCTTGATAACTTGAATAAATTACATAAGTTTGATTACCTTCTACAATAACATTTCCACTGTCCGATGTACTATATGTAGCGGAAACTGAAAGATTGGAAGTTATATTCATAATTATTGAGGTTCCGATAATTCTACCAGCAAGCCCACCTGCATAGTTATTACCGTATATATCTGTTTGGCTTGTAGAAGTAGCCGAACCGGTAAGTTTTATATTAAGCACAACCGAATCTTTAATTACGCCCGCAAGAGTTCCAACCGATATAATATTTGAAGCACCCATGCTACCCGAGGTACTAATATTTAAGTTTTTAACAACTCCGCCTTCTACACGAGCAAATAATCCTCTTTCAGTTGAACTCAATTTTGCATATGGTCGTAAATTATAGTTCGTTAATGTATCTTGTAACGCAAAAGTATCTGCAACACTTGCAAATTTAACATTTTGCATTGTCATGCCATTGCCATCTAAATTGCCTTTAAATATAATACCCATAGTAAGCATACCCTGTGTGTAAATAATTATTTCAGTATTATTGACATCTGTAAGTGTGTCTCCTTTAACATTGGTATTAATTGTTGTATAATCGTTGAAATCAAGATCGGCAATTATTCGTATATATTTATCAAATTTAACATATGCAGTTTCAGTTTCTGTGGCAGGAATATAATCAGCATATTTAACAATTTTCAGATTAAATTCTTCGGCGGTTTTAATTAAAATAGGGTTATTAACGGTGCCGGAAGTTGTATCAGTAACAGGATAGTAATATGTGTAACTTTCGCCTTGTACAATTTCTTCTGTTGTTATGGGCATTCTTAATGAGATAGCAATACTATCTGCTGACACAAGTTTAGGAATAAGCACTAACTCTAATAAACTTTCGGTTAAAACATCATCAGGAGTTTTATCTTGATCATCTATTGATTGTAATTGTGCTAAGCGGTCAGTATCAATGGATTCCATAACCCATATAGAACCGCCCTGAACAAAACTTGTCATACTACCGGAAAAGCCAAATCCTACAAATACATCACTACTGCTAAAATCAAGTTTATTTACTCTAATTCCAACTTCATCTGTTGCAACATAGCCGATATCTCGGTAATAAGAATTAGTAACTGTGCAAGTACTGTCATTATTTACAATATTTAAATTATTACGCCCGATAAAAGGTCCATAATAATCGCTTCTTTCGCTTTCTATTAACAGCGATAATGAGTAAGTTTGGTCAATAGTACCTGTACTTCTATTTTCATAAGCAAACCCTCCGGCTCTGCGAGCTAAAATTGGAATATTTGAATAGGAGTTTGTAATAGTGCCAGAATTAAAATATATAAAGCCACCTGCATCTCCATAAGTTTTTATTCCGCCTTCTGTTAAAGTCGGATTAGAGTTTTTAACATCATTGCTTAGTGTATATGAGCCAGCAAGCCCTTCGGCATAACAGCCAAATATAGTTCCAGAGTTATTTTCTACAAAACCACCAGTATATGCGTTTACACCATAAGTTGATACATTTTCTATCGTTCCGTTCGCATAGAAACTATTTGATATTATATTAGTGTTTATTCCTACAAATCCGCCAATTGAACCTTTTGCAAAAATATTTATTGTAGATAAAATTTCTTCTACAACATAGTCTGCATCTTCAAGTCTGTAAAGTTCTGTATAACCGCCTACACGACTATTCGAAATATAACCCGAGTTACTGCCAACAAGCCCACCTACTAATGTAGAAACTACATTTCCGCCTATTGTATCAGAAGTGTTTATAGTTATATTTGTAGTATGTTGAGTAGTATTTGATAAATCTTGATATTCACTTGTAATAGCGCAGTTAGTAATTATCCCACCGTTATTTACAGCGGTAAGCATGCCAAATGTAACACTAGTAAACGCAGTGGCGTTAATTTCTATTGTGGCAGGAAGAGCAATAGTAATATTTTTAAGCACAGTACCTGAATTAACCTGTGAGAATAGTCCAATTAAAGCAACAGTATTTATTCCAAGCGTTGTTTCATCAAAATTTTTAAAGAAAATTGTATAACTATTTCCGTCCAACATTGCTATATCTACTTGAAGCGGTGTCCACGCCTCATTTATGACAATATCATTTGTTAAAATATAGTTTGCACCAGCACTCATATTTTTTAGTTCTTCAAGTGAAGTAATTGGTTGCGGTGAATCTTCGGTAGTATTAAGCCAGAAATCAAAATTAAAATCTTTATTTATGGTATAAGTTTCGGATATTTCTATTTCTATATCATCTACATTGATTACGCTGTCACCTTCGCTGTTAACATAAGCCATATAAGGCACACCGTTGTAATACGTATATTCAATTTCGCCACGCACTAAAATATCTACTGTGTTAACTTTTACTGGTGTAATTATTGTATAATTACGAGTATCAAATCTAACCGAGAAATATTCTCCATCACCTACCAAGTTGTTAATATTTAGTGTATCGTTAATACCAATAGAAAGCCTTTTCCATACTTGGCTTAATGTACCTAATGTATTTAATAAAGTAGAATACTGTTCTTCTAATGCACTAATTTGATTTTGAATTTCGTTTTCTATATTAACAAGATAAGTGCTATCAATAGAACTATACGCATTTTCATCATATATATATCTTTGGGTAATTAGCAAAACTTTAAGTGAACGAGGTGAACCAGTTTCCATTCTGTATACACTGCCTGTACCCACTGTTTCTTCTGTCATTCCCGTAATAACAAAGTCAACAACAGTAATCTGTTCTTCGGTAATTTTGGTTTCTAAAATACCATTTACATATTCAGAAATACTTGCTTGCACTGTAATTATGGTTCCGGCTTTTATGCTTGGACCAATCTTTAAGTACCAAACATTATTTATTTTTTCAGCAGAAACAGAGTGTAGTTCGGCGTACTCATCGGATTCATAATCCTCTCCCGAGAATGCTAAAAGCAAGGCATCACCACTTACACCGTTTGTATATAAATCAATAATAATAGAAGTCCCTCTTGCTACATATTCCTGCTCAAAGTCAATAGATACTCCGGGCATTTGTGCTGTTACAAGTAATATGCTTTGAGTATAAACAGTTTGCTTATTATTGCTTTCATCTAATTTATAAAAACTAGCAGTTACTGTAAATTGTGTGCCTAAATCAACTTCTGTTGGTAATAATGTGCGAATATAGAACCAGCCATTAAACATATTTGTTGACACATTATTTTCAGTATAAACATAACTAAACTTTCTAAGGGTTATTCCGTTAGCAATGGTTATTGCCGATGTGTTTGGTTGCTGATAATAATATGAATTTAAATAACTTGCAATTCTTTGTTCAAACTGTACGCTTACTTCTTGCCCATTTTGAGTCATAACAGATGAAACAAGGTCTATCCCATCATAATCAGCATAAAGCGGGTAAGTGAATATTTTTAATAATCCGTTTTGTGAATTGACAATAGTTGTTGTGGCATATTCTTCGGCATTATAAACTCCGTTAATAATTTCGCCACCTGCAAAATGTGTAATATCCGTTCTTAAAATTTGTTGTGAATTGATTGTAATTTTAATTACTTTAATCAGACTTTCATTAATAATATTATCATTAATGTCTAAATTATCAAATGGAGTAAATAGCAATTCAATTTGCAAATCTTGCTCAATCTGCTCGGTAAAGTAATTGGATACTGCAATATTAAATCCTGTAATTAATTGTCCACTTAATAATTCGGTGTCCCCTTCGGTTATTGTTAGGTATGTATTTCCATTATTTACAATTTGAGTTTTATTTTCATTTAAAATAAATCCTTCATAGCCTTCAACTACATTACTGCCATATAAATAAACTCTACCTAAGTAATCGCTTTCTGTGTCTACCGCAATATTGTCGGTATAAACTGTGCCAGTAAGATTTAAAATTTGTATTTTTTCAATTTCGTTATCATAAGGTGTAACATCAATCATTGTAGCGCCTACAATTAGTTGTACTTCAAATTTAATGGTATCATCACTATCTTGTACAAAATCACGAATAGGCACGTAAACACTATATGTTCCACCATTGACTAAGTCATTAAATGTTGCAATTACAACAGGCATAGCAATAAAGTTTGCTATATAATTTTCTAAAATCGTACTTCCGCTTTCTATTATTGCATTAGGACTTATTGGAAGATAATATAAATTAGAAGTCCAATTTTCCATATCTGTACTACCAAAATCATTTGTAACCGGCACGCTACTTATTACATTAGCAAGCGCTACATTATCTGAACTATAAATTACGCCAAATGCGGAATTATAAATTGCATTGCCTTCTTCATCTAAATATAAAGTATTTAATTGTGTTACAGAGTCTTTGCGCATAGAAATACTATTGTAATCATTTAGCGTTATATCATTTCCGTTTTCATCATTAATTACAATAGAACTAATTTTGGGTAGTACACAAATTTGTAGTACTGCGTAAACTGCCGGATTTTTATTTGCTTTAATTTTAATATCTGCCGTGCCAGTGGTTTTAATAATAATATTTTTTCCGTCTATTCCTATAACTAAATCGCCACTAAGTATACTCATACTAAAATCTGAACTTAAAAACATACTTATAATTTCATCAAATTCATCGGTATATCCATAATAAATATAAACCAAATTTTCAATACTATATGTATTACTTTCAGTATCTATCGCATCATAAAATAGCACCATACTATTAGACTCTGTTCTAATCGCATTTTCTTCGGTATTAACTTCAAGTACAATAATATCGGGGGCTGTTATGTTTGTGTATGTGTTCTCAGGCTTTAAAAGTACAGGGTATGAATTATAAATATCCCAAATAAATGTTCCTTCATTCATACTACCATCAGTGTAAGTAGCAAAGTTCCAGCCCTCAAAAATTGATAAAGTACTGTTTTTTAATTCGTTATCTGTAACTGCGACACTATTAATGTCAGCAAAGTATAAATTACTTAGATATAGTACTTGTGATGCCGAACCACCAACGACAGGATTATTTGTAACATTTTGGCTACCAATAGATGCATTTGCGGTAGATGTGCCATTTGTATAGTTCTGTGCAACTGTATAAGCAGTGGAAAGTGTAAGTGTATAATATGTAGCATTATCGCTATCATACACATAACCAATCAATCCACCCAAAATTGAAGTATCAAGCATATTTTTTATAATGCCTGCGCTATATACATTTTTAATTGATATTGAATTACTACCCTCGGTAATAGTTCCGCCATTTTCTACCGAACCTATTAGCCCGCCTATTGCAGAGATTGTGGTATCAGAAGCACTATATATTTGTGTGTTAATAGTGGCATAACTTTGTTCTATTACACTTTTTCCGCTTGTAAGTCCAACAAGACCACCGGCAGAAATAAGAGCATCAATACCACCATTAACTACAACATCACCAAAATATGAGCCATCGTTAATATCTCTATTTGGGAAATATGAAATTGCACTGCTATAAACAATGGTGCCTGCATTATTAAAGCCAACCAACCCACCGACATTATTAATGCCTACGACCTTAGAAATACTAATGCCATTACTTTCAACATTATCATACGCTTTAAAATCGGTATTGTAGACTATAACATTATTAATGCCAACCGCACCTCCAACATTAACATAGCCTACTACTTTGCTACTAGAACTTGCGTTATATAACTTTCCATTATTTATACCAACGAGTCCGCCTATGTTGTTTAGTCCAGTTATATTTGCTTGTGCATTCGCACCCATAATAATACCATTATTTATACCAACAAGTCCGCCAACACTAGAATTACTTATAACCGTATTTGATACCGTAATAAAAATATCAGTATTTATTTCTGTGCTTAATTTGCTTGCTTTTATAAATGTAACAGTGTTTGTTGTAGTATTTATTTTAATCTTATCACTAGTACCTAATAATGCTGTGTTATCATTGTAGCCAATCAAACCGCCGGCGTTTATAAGACCGGTGGAATTGATTGCGATATTGCCCGATGTGTAAAGATAATTTGAGTTTGTTATATACGAATTGGAATTAAACGCAATACTTGAAAGATTAGCAATTATTCCCGCACTATATCCAACAAGCCCACCGATATTAACATTAGCATTGTTTCCAGTATAATTTATAATTATTTCATTAACATTGCTTGCAACATAAGTTGCACCACAATTGTATATAATTGCACTATCCGTTACTGCATATTCTTCATTCACCGTTGCAAAATCAGTATAGGGCGAAACACTGCCCTCTGCAAACCCTGCAATTACACCTGCATAAATAGTATCTATGCTTGTGTAACTAGATGCAGTAATTTCAATTTTACTTACTGCAACATCTAAATCGCAAATTATTGCACCCTCACCAACATAGCCAAACAATCCAATATAAGCACTGTCAGCATTTTCGGTGTTTGTAAGTGTTTTTTGAATATTTAAATTAATTATTTTGCTATACTTTAAAATAGTTTTTCTATTACTAATAACAGAATATGAGCCAAATATTTTACCAATAAATGGATTTAATTCTGTGCCGATGGGTGCCCAATCTGCATAGCCTACAAGATTAATATCGTTTTTAATTATATAATATTTATCTAATCCGTTTCTAACATCATATAAATTTAATGCGGTCTTAATTTGGTAAGCTGTGTCATATGTTAGTCCATCAGCAACTACAACATCAAAACTTGCGGAAATAGCAATTTTAAATAGTTTATTAAACATATCATCAAGTATTGTGCTTGGCTCAGAATTAGTTATGTAATAAATACCAGTTTCGGCAATATATGTTTTTATGTATTGAGTATATTCGGCATAATTAGCAAAAGCAGTACTAGCAAAATTTGAATTAGTCGTGTAATATAATTTTACCGCCCCTTGTGGAATAACATAAATAGAAGTTTTACCTGCTGTAACTCCACTAGTTAAATAAGGCGTAACTGTTCCTATTTTTAATAAATTAACATCTAAAATATTGACGGTGTCCACACTATTTTTTTGGTACGCATAAATAACGCTCGTATTAATTGCGGTTGTTGGATAAACATTTGCAGAAATTTTGTTTTTGGTATTATTTGTAACAAGAGATGCATTATAATACAGACCTTGACTTGCACTGACATTATTAAGCGCTAAATTTGTTATTTCATCTGTATCTGTTACAGTTACTGTACATGTTTGATAGTGAGTGCGATCATTAAATTCTCGCACAAGCGGATTTCCATTTACAGTAATTTCGCTAAGCGTATCACCTTCCGTGAATGAAATTAAAATATTTACTTCGCCCTGTTTTATACCTGTAATAATACCACTTGCAACAGAAATTATAGTCGTATCTACCGTACCACTTAAATTGGTAATGCTATAATTACAATTATTAGTAATATCTTCGGCAATTGAACCAACCGACCTCAAAGCAGTAACAGTAAAATTTGCTTGGGCTTTGTCATAATCAAAACAGCCAAGAGTGTTAATATTTTTAAGTGAAATGTTTGTCCTATTTACATAAATTGCAACGATAGGATTATAAACCGTAACATAAAATGTCCTTGTAATAATCGATTCCACCCCAAATGATGCCGACACACTAATTTGTGCAGTACCTTCGTTTAATGCCCTAATAACTCCATTAGCAATAGAAACAATTCCCTGTCCATTAGTTACGCTATATGTAATTGAATTTTTTTGTGCATCAGCCGGATAAAATGAAACAGAAAGCGGTATGCTTTTACTAAGTGCAATTACCGAACTTTGTAATGTTTGATTATTTTTTAATGTTGGTGTTTGAGATAAATATAATACATCAGCATTATCTTCTGGTGCAGGTATTGAAAGTGTCATATCTTCAAGTGGAACATAAACTGTAACATTTAAAGAAGCCACAAGTCCATTAAGCGTATTAAGAGTAATTACAGAATTACCTGCAATATATCCCGAAATATTAAACCTATACAAATCGCCATTTTCAGAAGTGCTTATAAAAACAGGTATTGCAACTGATAAAATAGAATTGTTAAATACTCTCGTGTTAATCTGACTAATATCCGAGCCCACTGGGCTTACCGTAACATTAAAACTACCGGTATCAATACCTTTGACAATAGATATAGTACTTGTCGAAGCGGTTATAGTTCTTATCCCTGAAACTAATTTTAGTTCAATTTCGCTATAAATTGAACTATCTATTACCGCAGTAAAACGCATTATAATATTTTCATTTAAACTACTGTTATTAAATAAATAAATGTAAGCGGAAGTATTTATATTGTTAGAATAGTTAAATACATTTCCTGTTAAGTAACTCGATTGTAAATAATTATCTGGGTCAGTAATTAGTGTGCCATCTTGTTTATAAAGGCTAATTTTTACTTGCCTGTTTGATGCGTTTACGGGTAACACATTTAATAATATCTTTGTTCCGCGTGAATTTAAGTAATAATCGTATACATCAAGTTCTTCACTTGAAATAGTAATTTCGCCATTTGTACTATAATTAACAATTTGCTCTGTGCTATCAACTTGCGAAAGCACATTAATACTGGTCGCCCAATGAGTAACATTAAAATATACCGTGCGAGTTACCGCTGGCGTAGCAGTTTCATAATCCTTTATATATATATTAACTGTAAGCGAGGCCGTTCCGACAAGGTCAAGGGCAGTAATAAAAACTTTATTTTGTCCCTGTACCGCACGTGTTGTTGTTGTATTTTCATTTTCTATTGATATGTAATTTTGGTCATTTGTGCTTACCAAATAGTACGCAATATAATTTTCGTGTGCATTTGGCAAATTTACTAATAGCATAATACTATTAAGCGTAGGTTTATTACCAATAAGTGATAGCGAATCTGTTCCTATATCGGTGGTACCATCGGTACTAATAACAATATCACCCGTTTCAAGCGGAGATAAAACCGGTACTTGAATTGATTTAGAAATATTAGGATTGCTTACCGATGTAATATTTAAAGTTACATATTTACTTGCGGGCCTTTGTGATATGTAAAATGAGCCAGTCGTACTATTTAAATTATAAACATTTTCAGATCCTGAACCCATTACAGAAAATACCAAACCTCTTTGATTAGTATCATATGGAGCAAATGAAATTTGTTTTAAATCAAATTGGAATTTTTGCGTGCCCGCAATTACAACTGGGCTATAAGATGAATTGATAGTAAAATCTGTAATTTCTCTGACAACATTTACTGTAACTGTGGCGCTTTTTTCACCTTCATATGATCGAAGTGTAAGTATTGCGGTACCTGGTTTTTGTGCTATAATTTTTATTTTTGATTGTCCATCGTTTTGCTCAGTAATACTTGCTGTAATAACATTTTGCTGGTCATCAAAAGAAAGACCTATATCCTTGTTAATATCTTTATCTACGCCAGTAACAGTAGCGGTAATTTCTTCTTCGGCGGTACCACTTTCGGGTAAATTAATAGTAATTTCTTGCGAACTTACATTAAGTTCCATTTTAGCATAAGGGCTTTTACAGCCTGATAAACCAAACACAGCACCAACTGTGGCGAGTAAAATTATTAGTATGTTTCTAGTAACTTTCGCTACCATAAAGCCTCCAAGGCAAAAATATCTACGGTTTTATTTTATGGAGTATGTTTTGAAAATAATTATGTAAATATACTCGAACACCTATTATTATATATAATATACTAATGGACTATTCTAATATATGAGTTGATTATATAACTAAGGTTTGTGCTTTGTCAAATAAATATACAAGAAAACCCCTAATACGAGTTTGTTTTGTGGCATATTTCTTTCTACGAAATTGCTAAAAAATATTAAAAAATCCAAAACTAACTATGGCTACAATTAAGCATGTAACAATATTTCCTAATATTATTGCAGGTAACGCTTTAAAATAAGGAATGTTTAAAAGTGTAGCACACACCGAACCCGTCCAAACACCAGTGCCTGGTAGCGGAATAGCAACAAATGCAAATAATGCAAAAATTTTAAAATTAATAGGTAAATTATTATCAACTACACTAGAATTATTTGCCTTAAAACTTTTATTTAAAATAATATTACTATTATTTAAATTAAATTTTATTTTATTATTTATTTTATGTTTATTTTTTATATATTTATTTTGCATATTTTTAAAAGCGTTTTCTTTAATTTTTTGTGCGTTTCTTTTAAATAAACTTTCAATTTTTTTCACAATTTTACTAAAAACTGGAACTGAATTTAACCATTCTAAAATAGGTTTAGTAATATACAATAGTATGGGTGCGGGCAAACACGAACCCAACACTGATGCGACAAATGTAGCAACTACATTTAAACCCAGCGCAAATCCAACTAACATTGAACCTTTGCCTTCAATAAAAGGTAACATAGCGGTGAAAAAAGTAGTAATAAATGGATTAAATAATTCCATTAAAAATCACCTTATACAAAATAATTATTAATTAAAAAATAAATAATTTAAAATAATTATTTATGCTTGTAATTTTAATTTAATATATTTATTTTTTGTGGCTATGCCACCCCTAATATGCCTTTCATTATAATTTACTTTTAAAATATCTTTTACTTTTAAATAAAGTGAAATATCAATTTTTTTAAGCCTTTTCGTAACATCAATATGCACTGTGCTTTTGCTAATATCAAATATCTTTGCTGCTTTACGAACAGTGGAATGAGTGTCTATAATATAGTCTGCAATCTTTTGTGCCCGGCATGAAATATCAAAATTCATATATATCCCACCTTATGTGTTGTTTACTAGATATATATGAAAGATTATGTAGAATTATGTTTTTTAATTGTGTATAAACTTAAACAATCATAAAACCTATTAATTAAGCAAAAACTATCGCCATAATATTATGAACGATAGTTTTTCAATATTTTAAATTTAAAAAATTGCATCAGTAAATTATTTTTTGTCAAGATAATTTGTAATGTCGCCAACAGTTTTAAAAGTTAACGCATCTTCATCGGATACCTCTATTTTAAAATGTTCTTCTAGTAGCATTAGCATTTCAATAATATCAAGGGAATCGGCGCCTAAGTCTTCTACAATTCTTGCTTTTGGTGTAATTTTAGTTTTATTAATATGCAATTGTTTACTAAGCAAATCTTGTAATTTATTAAAAGTCATAAAACTCTCCCCAATTTAGCAAGTAAAGAAGTTAGTATTTTAATAAACTGAAAATAAAATTTTATTTGTCAGAAATTGGCAGATATGCGGTGGGGTCAGTTTTTATGCCATTAAGCAAAACTTCAAAGTGAAGATGCGCTCCCATTGCAGTTTCTGTACCGGCAGAATTTGCGACGTAACCAATTAATTCGCCTTTTGTTACAGCATCTCCAACAGCAACTTCTACGCTAGTAGAAAGAGAACCATAAATAGTAATCAATCCATCTTCGTGAGTTATAGTAATCCGAGTACCCTCTAACAAATTAGTAGTAATTGAAGTTACTGTTCCGCTAAGTGCAGAAACAACTTCCGCTCCCTCCGTTGCCTGTAAATCTACTGCCTTATGTGCTTCCCAATGACCCAAAGTTTCTGAATAAATTAATGTGTTCCCAGAATATGCAGTCAATATAGTAGCATTTTCAATAGGCATAGCAAATACTATTGCCGTATTCTCATTGCCACCTACTTCTTTTGTATCAATGTTTTTGAGCACTACTGTAAGAGTAATTGCAAGTCCAAGTACTAAAACACTTACCGCTAGTCCAACATAATAAATGTTTTTTTTGAACCAAGCACGAGTTTTAGTGCGACCACTTAAAATTAAATCTTTGTTGTTTATCATAATTTCATCTCCTTTTTGTATATGAAATTATAGACCAATAACAAAAATATATACATATTCACTTTAAAAATCTAATAACTTCCTAAAATAATTGGAGTTCCAACTGTAATAAGGTTATTATTAATTGCAATTTGCACATTAATTTTTTTATTATCTATTGAAATATGTTTATTAAATGCAAATGAAAATCCATAAATAGTTAATATTTCGCCCACCTGCTCAGTTTTAATTATTTTAATTCGGTAAATTTTGATAATATTATAAAATTCATCTAAATTACCATAAAAGGATAGGCTTTCGCCCAAAATGTGATAATTATATGACTTTACCTTTTGCATAGATTGAAGTTCACAAACAATAATTCCACCATCGGCAATTTGAATGTAATTAATGTTTTCAGTGTTTTCAGCGGTTTCCGCTTTAACAAA
Organism: Clostridia bacterium; assembly: GCA_023228225.1. GTDB lineage: Bacteria > Bacillota > Clostridia > Christensenellales > UBA1242 > JALOBO01. The sequence goes on along the minus strand of JALOBO010000002.1, from coordinate 28,703 downwards.
ATTAGTTACATAAGCATTATATGTGCCATTACTAAGGCGTTTTGCAAGCAAATTAAGCCCCTCTTTTAGTGGCGCTATAAAAATTAAGAATATTAGACAAATCATAATAGATAGTAGGCGATTTTTATTCATAAAACACTCTCCGCTACAAGAATGTTTCCCACTTTAAAATTACATATACTCACAAATTATACTATGACAAATTAGTTTTAAAATTCCCATTATCCGCAAATTTCTTGAAGAAGTCCCAAATTTTTTATTTGTATAAGCGGTGTAACCGAGTTACTGATATTTTCAACAGAATATAATGCTTGCTTTAACATTTTTTCGTTTACGCTTTTGAGCACTTTATATCCGCAGTCTGCATAAATTCGTTTAAATGTTTTAAAACATTTTTTAATAACCAAATCTAAAAATTCGGCTTCACTTTTTAATTCCATTTTAAATTCTACAAGTTTAAATATCGTAATTTCAAGTTTTTGTAGTTGTTCAAAATAGTTTTGTGCATTACCTTTTAATTGATTGTTTTCAAAATCAATTTGCGATCCACCTTTTTTTAAATATTCAATCACATCTAAAAAATTATTGTATTCAAATGCTTTTTGTAAAAAAAATATTTTATATAATTTTCCTAAAAAAACTGCTGATAAAAACATATTTTCACCAAGAAGTCTTGTTTTATTCAAATTTAACGCTGTTAGAATATCATCACTGAGTGGCAAATTACTACCACACTTAGAAATTGCACACGCATATAAGCACTCTAAAATTAATTCGTTTGTGGTATCTGCTCCTGCTGAAATTTTTTTGTTTATAACTGGCAACATAGTCGCGCATTCTTTGGCTATCTTAGAAAATAGATAACTGCATTTTTGCTCCATTATTTTTACATAATTCATATTAAAAAGTTCAATTACTTCACATACTAGTTGTCCGTAACCCGCTGCAATAAAATTATCTTTTAAATTATTTATTATTTTTGTATCCACAATAATATATTTAGCAAGTGTTGTTTTATATAAATTTCTTTTTTCACTTACTCCATCAGTAATTAACACATAATCTAGACAAGAAGAAGGACTTAAAGTAGTGGGCAGTATAACGAGTGGTATACTAAGTTTATCCGCAACAAATTTTGCTATGTCAATTACCGTGCCTCCGCCTAATACTACTATTACTTTTGTATTTTCTTCAACACAATCGATAACGCGTTTTGCATTACTATATTCGCCTTGCAAATTAACATCAAATATTAATTCCTTTAATATGTTTTTTGAATTTAAAATAATATTTGAAACATTTTCACCATATAATGAATACGGCGTTTTGGTACTTAAAAGTAGTACTTTTTGATATGGTGCTAAATTATTTAACACATTACAAAGTTTAAAATGTGCATTATTTTCAAATATTATTTTAGGTATATCTGAATTATAATCACATTTATTCTTTATTTCTTCGGCGGTTATATTTGTAATATTTTTGTTGTCAAAAAATTCAAAATCTATCATAAACACCCCACTAACCAAAATATTAGCACATAAACATTTGAGGTGATAAAATTAATTGAATACGATTTTGTCGAATTTTAAATAATTATGCGATTTGAGTTGCTTTATGTTTTAAAAATTTGACTTTTATTGCATTAAACACAATTACAATTATTCCTTGCAATATATAAACATAGTAAGTCAGTAATCGCCAAAACAATATTGCCCAAACTAATGCGCTTCCGCTAAATAGTGTACCAAATAGTGCAGCAAAAGAAAGTTCGGCCGTTCCAGTAGCACCAGGCAATGGCAATAAACTAGTAGCAAGCATTAGTGCGAAATACTTAGAAATAATAAGTAGCCACAACTCAAAGGTAATAGTTTCTACATTTGTAAAGGCTAAATATAGAAAAAAAGGTATACTTCCTGAAATAATCCAAATTAATACCGAAACAATAAAACTGGATAAAGATTCACTAGAACCGACAATATATTTACGCACTGCATGTTGATACTCACGCACATATCTTGTAACTTTTTTAAATGTTTTGCTGTAATCTTTTACAATTTTCAGTTTATTTAATATTTTCAAAATTATTATAGTAAATATTAGCCCTATTCTTTTACTTGTTACAAGTACTAAAAGTACGCTTATAAGGATCAAATTTAAGGTTACGCTGACATAAGCCGCCACGTTAACAATAGATTCACCAACACCAGTTACAGATGACAGGTTTGCGTTCACAAATAAAAATATTATTGCCAAAATTATAAATGCAGTTTGAGAAAAAATAAATCGAGCAAATGGCACAGTTGATGCTATGCCGGAACTAATATTATTTTTTTTTAAATACATTACTTGAAAAGGTTGTCCGCCAGTTGCAAATGGCAAAATGCTCCCATAATATTTACCTATTGCCACGGTTTTATAACTCAAAATTGGTCTAAATCTGCCTGTGGAATTTTTAATTAAAATTGCAAATCTTAAACTTTCTAAAATCATTACAAATACAAACATAACAAATGCAATAAATAACAGAAATATGTTTGCTCCACCTTCTAATAATGCGTAAAGTGATGTGCTTTGGCTACTTTTAAATTGTACAATTAAAATTGTACCCGCAATTATTATGTTAAATGCAAAAAATATAGAACTCCATATCTTTTTTATGCCGGTCGTTTGTTCAATAACTTCTTTTTTTGCATTAGATATAGATTTTGTACTGTCTATTCTTGTGTCTGCCTTTGCAACCTCTTTTTCTATTAATTCACGGTCTTTTTCGTTTAATAATTTAAATTTGGGTTTAAACAAGCCGGCGAAATTAAATCTTGTTCTAGTTTTTTGGCTTATATATATTTTTTTAATTTTTTTAGCCACACAAATATTTTTTATGAAAGGCTCTTCCTTAATTTTATTATGCAAAAATCCGTCGCAAACATCGGCGCCGGAGTTGCTGTTAAATGATTTTTTACCTTTGTCTTTCATAAAATATAACCTTTGAACAATAATTATTGTATGATTTTAAGGTCATATTTAAACATATTTAAATAATTTATATTATTTCCAAAGGTCGCTGTACCTTTTTGTGTACAATGTAATAGTAACATCTTTTTTGAGTGTAGCAATAAGTGAAGTTTGGTAAGTGTCAAAATCTGCATCTGGCAAATCATCATAAATTAGATTGTACCAAGTTTTTGACACGCCTTCATTTAAGCGGTTAGTAAAGAGCATTTCTACTGTTACGCTTTCAAGTGAAGAATATGAAACAAGATTTGTAACAGGCTTAGAATAAAAAATTATATGCCAACCGTATTCACTAAGAACAGGCTCAGATAATCTACCGTTTAACAATCCATCATCTTCTTCGTATAATGCTCTGGCGGCATCAGCAAATTCGGTAACCATTGTATCATTTGCACTATCTAGCGCTGTTGAATAATAAAATTCTTTATTAAAAATTCCATCATCGGTATTATATTTATAAATTAATTCGTTAAATGCTTCGGCTTTTTCGGTTAGTGTAGGGGCGGAACTTACAGCAGCAAGTACTTCGGCATATATATCATCAATGCTCACTAAATTATCTGTTTGCTCACCGTTTTCATCATAAGCATAACCACTAATATTTTCTGCAATACTTGCGATTATTGCATCATAGTCTGCTTGTGTAATTTGACCGCTCGTTAAATCAGTTTCGGCTTGCTCAATTGTAGCAGTTTGCTCATCGGTATAAGGAATTAAAATATGTGTAACATAAACAAATTCGATAGATGGGTGATAATAAATTGTAGTACCATCTTTTACTGCTGTAATATATTCATCTATATTTTCACTGTATTTTGTTTGATCCGCTCTGACAAGTTCTTTATATCTTACTAAAATATCAGCGTTTTCAACAGTTGAATTTTCATCAAATATTTCTTCAAGTTTAGAAATATATTCGTTATCTTCATAAATTTCATAAATTCTATCAATTTCACGCTGTAAAACTTCTATACTTATGGTACTTAAACCTTTACCATATTCGCTGTCAATTAATTCTGTAATATAACGGTTGTACGCCTCAGTAGATATATCTATTTCGGAAATTTCTTGTACAAATGCGCCGATGGCAGGGTCTTGTGTTTCTGGCAAATCTTCATCTTCTATTTTTACAACATTTCCACCAACTAATTCAAATTTTTGTTCGTAAGGTTCAAACACGCGTGAGGTTTCATCTGTATCCTCTTCGGTTTCTTCTTCGACTTCATCTGGAAGTGGTCTATCCCATTCTGTGCGAACATCTGTTTCTATTTCCAGAATTTGTTCATTAATATAATCATAAACGCTTTGCGTTAGTTCATTTTTTTCATTTTGAGTAAGTTCATAATTTTCACGCGCATACTTTATAACTAACTCTCGGTTTATAAGCAATTCAAGTGTTTTCTCAATGGCCTCTTCGGTGGTCATATCATAAGACTCTACATACTGGTAACCATAACTGGAATACGCATTAATAAGTTGTTCTTTTGTTATTTTTATATCATTGTCGACTGTTGCAACAATTTGCTGTAAATATTCAATTTGATCGATTTCAATTATATTACAACCTGCAAGCAAAGTTGAAAATGACATTATAAGTGCTAAAAAAATACATATAAGTTTTTTCAATGTGTTATCTCCCAATGTAAAAGTCTTTATAATTATACATAAACGCATTTAAAAAAGCAATCAATTTACTGGTTTTTAACAGATTTTAACAAAAAATCAATTACGACCATCACTCGCTGTTTAACACTAGTCAAATTTGTGTCAAATTCTATTATCGGCAGTTCGGCAAATTTTAATACACATAATTCTCTGTAATCATGCATTGCGGATTGTAATTTGTCTTCAAAAATCTTAGCATTCTTGTAAAAATAAAGCGCGGTAATTTCGTTGTCAATTACAATTTTTTTAATATCTAAACTTTGGGCAAGATTTTTAATAAGCCCAATGTATACAAGGTTTTCTACGCTTTCGGGTGCTTTTCCGTAAACATCTTCAATTTGTTTAAGTACAAGATTTCGTTGTTTTAGCGATTTAACTAAACTAATATTTGTGTATATTCTTATGCGTTGTTCACTGCTTTCAATATAATCTATCGGTATGAATGCTGACATACTTATATTAATGTTTACTTCCCGAAATTGTTTGACAGTTTCGCCCTTTAATTCCTGCACAGTTTGATTTAACAATTTGCAATACATATCATAGCCTACTTTTTCCATATGCCCATGCTGTTCGGGTCCTAAGATATTACCCGCACCGCGTATTTCTAGATCTCTAAGTGCAATTTTAAATCCGCTACCAAGTTCAGTAAATTCTAAAATTGCATCTAATCTTGCATAAGCATTTTCGGTAAGCACTTTGTTAGATTCGTAAGTGAAATATGCATAGGCAAGTCTGTTGCTTCTGCCAATTCTACCACGTAACTGATATAATTGAGCAAGTCCAAATCTATCGGAGTTGCAAACAATAAGCGTGTTTGCAAGTGGAATATCAATACCGTTTTCAATTAGCGTTGTACAAATTAAAACTTGTGTTTTACCATCATAAAATTTTGTGATTGCACTTTCAAGTTGTGCTTCTTTCATTTGCCCATGTGCAACATCAATTATAACATCAGGTAGCAACGATGCTATTTTTTGCGCAAAAGCATAAATTGTTTCTACGCGATTATAAACTAAAAACACTTGTCCGCCTCTATAAATTTCTCGATTCACGGCATCAATAATTAAAGCATCAGAATATTCAATAACATAGGTCTGTACAGGTAGTCTATCAACAGGCGGAGTGTTAATTGTGCTGATATCTCGTATACCTATAAGCGACATATGTAGTGTGCGCGGAATAGGAGTGGCGCTTAATGTCATAACCGCAACATTATTTTTAAAAGTTTTGATTTTTTCTTTATCTGAAACGCCAAATTTTTGTTCTTCATCTAAAATAAGCAGTCCTAAATTTTGAAACATCACATCATTGCTAAGTAGTCTATGAGTACCGCAAACAATATTTACAACACCGCTTTTTAGTCGTTCAATTGTATTTTTTTGTTCTTTTGCATTTTTAAATCGACTTAAAGATTCTACTACAACTCCAAAATTTTCCATTCTGCTACGACAGACATTATAATGTTGCTCAGCAAGTATTGTAGTTGGTGCTAAAAGCGCTACTTGTTTTCCGTCAAGTATTGCTTTAAAAGCCGCTCTTAATGCAATTTCGGTTTTTCCGTATCCAACATCTCCACAAATAAGTCTATCCATAACTACACCACTTTCCATATCTTTGTAAACATCGTTTATTGCAAGTAATTGGTCTTCGGTTTCAATATAAGGAAATGTTCTTTCAAATTCATTTAATAGTGAATTATATGGCGAATATTTAAAACCCTTGCTTTCTTCACGGGCTTTATATAATTTTAATAAATCTACCGCCATTTTTTTAATACCGCTTTTAACACGTTCTTTAATTTTTTCAAAATCCGCCCCGCCGATTTTAGACAGAGTCGGTGTTTTATCTGAGCCTACAAATTTTGCAATTTGTTCGGCTTGTTCGGTAGGCAAATATAACTTATCTGCACCTTTATATTCAATAACAATATAATCTTTTTCATATCCAGAAAGCGTAAGTTTTTGAATACCTAAGCATTTTCCAATACCATGAGTAGAATGCACTACATAGTCGCCTTCTTTTGGCATAATAATAGTGTCGGTTTTAGCGTTAATCTTAATTTTTACACGCCTAGCAATGAGATCGCTTGACCCTATAATAATAATTTTTTCATTTAAAAAAGTCGCACTGGTTTCTAAATTAGAAAGTAAAATGTAATTGCGCCCAAAATCCGCTTTCCTAATATTTGATGGAGTTGCAATAATATCAACAGGAATTTTAGCGGTATCAAAATTATCTTTAATACGAATTGCGGACTGATTATCTGACACACACATAATAACAGTAAAACCATTTTCATTCCAGTTTTTTAAATCTCGCGTAAGTTCATTAAAATTTTGGCTGTATTTTATAATTCCCGTGCTGTTAATTGTAAAAACTTCTTGTACTGTAAAAATATTATTTGCGTTGGTAATGCGCTGAAAAGATATTAATTGTGCTACGGGAGTAACAAAAACATCTTTTTTATTTAGTAAAAATTCTCTATGTTTTTCTGTAACCTCGCCACTTTTTATTAATGCTTTAATACGCCCATAAAATTCTTGATATGCTAAATCAATTTGTTCAATAATGCGTTTAGGCTCATCAAAAATAATGCAAGAATTTTCAGGCAAATATTCGTAAATAGAAGATGTATTTACAAAAGGCAAAATCCAATTTAACGATACATCTCGTTGTCCACCGCTTATCCTATCTGTAACAGAGATTATGATTTCATTAAGTCTATTATTTGCGTTAGTATCTTCCTTAAAATCATTTGTGGCACTACTAATTTTACTGCAAATTTTTTGCGCCATTTTATCATCAATAAAAATATTTGTAAACGGGCAAATTTTAATACTGTTTATAGTTCTTACAGATAAATAAGTATCGGCATTAAAATATTTTATACTTTCAATTTCTGTGTCAAACAGTTCTATTCGCACAGGCAAATCTTCACTTACGGAAAAAATATCAAGTATATCGCCACGCAGTGAAAATTGGGCTCGTGTTTCTAACCGATCAACTCTTTTATAACCTAACGAAACAAGATTTGTAATAAGTGTCTTTAAATTTACATTTTTTCCTTTTTCAAGTTTAATAATGCTTTGTTTAAATTCATTAAAATCAGGCATTTTTTCGGTTAAAATATCAGCACTTATAACTAAAACATTTACATTGCGCTCACATAGTTTAAATAAAGTTTTAAAGCGATCTGCTGTAATGCCCGAATATTCCGAATTATGATATTGCACCATATCTTGTTTAGACAAAATTGAACAAACATTTTTCCCAAAATTTTCTAATTGTCTGGCGATATTACTTGCAGAAATAGCGTCCACCGCAACATAAAGAACAAAGGAATCTATTTCACTAGATATTATAATTTTTTCGCCAGTTCCGCAACCAAACACAGCACAAGATTTCTTGCGCTGGGGGGTAAACAATTCATTGAGAGCCGACATTGTGTTTGCCAGCCATTCTTTTAGCATATTTTTCCTTTTTTATATTCTATCTTTAACTAATATCTCAAATTAATTTTCTGGCGTGCGATTGTATTTTTGCGCAACCATTTCTAAATCAATCCCGCTTATAAAGTCTTTAATAGCATTTGTGGCACTTGTTATTGCTTTTTCTAAAACTTCTTTACTTGTATCATCAATTTCGGAAAGAACATAGTCCGCTATATCCATTTTAGGATTTTCTGATTTACCTATGCCTATTCGTATTCGCGGAAACTGTGTAGTGCCTAACATTGCGACAATACTTTTCATACCATTGTGAGTTCCAGCACTACCTTCTTTGCGAATTCGTAACGAGCCTTTTTTTAAATCTAAATCATCGTATGTCACCAAAATATTTGAAAGTGGAATTTTGAATTTTTGAACAAATTCTTGAACACTAATTCCGCTATTATTCATATATGTAACTGGTTTTGCTACAATAATTTTTTCGCCATTAAATACCCCTTCTGCAACAAGTGCTTTACACTTTTGCTTAATAAACACAAAACCCATACTACGACAAAACTCTTCTACCACGGTAAAGCCTGTATTATGATATGTATTTCTATACTGTGTATCTGGATTTCCAAGTCCAACGATTAAGTACATTTATTCTCTCCAATCATTTTTATTTTTTTGTGTAGCGCGAGCAACTGCAAAAGCCTGCTCTGGTACATCATCGGTAATTGTACTGCCAGCAGCAATAAAAGCACCTAAACCAATTTTAAGTGGGGCAATTAATGTACTTCCCGCCCCAATAAATACTTTATCGCTTATCATGGTTTTATGTTTGTTTTTTCCATCAAAATTGCTTACCTTAACGCCTGTACCAAAATATACATTTTCGCCGGTTACAGAATCTGCAATAAAACCTGACTTTTCTATAATAGTATTTACGCCAATATCGGAATCTGTAATTTGACAAGCGTTAATTTTAGAATTATTACCTATACTACTATTTTCTATCCGACTATTGTATAATGTTACATTATTATTTATCAAGGAATTAACTAAAAAATTCCCGCTTTCAAGAGTACAATTTTCACCAATTTGTGTAGTACCTAATAGATGATTATTAGAATAAACAACAGTGCTACTACCTATTAAAACATCAGCATCAATAAATGTTGAACTAGGGTCAATAAAACGCACACCTTCTTTCATATGATAGTTTAAAATACGGTTTTTTAAAATATCACTAATAATTGCAAGTTGTTTAAAATTGTAAACCGCTAAAAAATCTTCTTCTTCAAAATAATGAGTTTGCGGAGCATAAATTTTGTCCGTAGATTTTAAATATGTTGTATTAAAAATATATCCCCGTGATAATTTACATACATTGAGTTGTTTAATACTAACATACTCAATAATTTCTAAAAATGTTTTCTTGGATAAAAGTGGGGTGTCCGAATATAAAACCGCTGTGTATTTACAGTTAGTAAGATATGGTTTAACCAGTGATATTAAATCATCTGTAATTTCACACGGAACAATTGTCGTTTTTGCTTGTCCAACAGCAAGAACCACCCATTCATACATTTTTTTACCACATAACTCTAAGTTGTACGGTTTGCCAGAAATTTTAAATGCTGGGTTATTGCATAATAAAATTATAACCGCTACATTCTCGGCATTTTCTACCATTGATTTTAATGCTGGGACAGTTTCTTTTTTAATTTCATAATCTACCATAAGGAATTCTCCTATCATTTAATATTATTCTAAAATGCGCAAGATGTCAATTATAGAATCTTTTTATAATAAAAATTGTTTTATATTTACTCAATGCGTTTATCTTTAAAATATGCAGTTATAAGTTTGCCACATTCTTCTTTTAGCAAACCGCCAAAAATATTGCAAGTATGATTTAATACATTGTCGCTTGGAATATTATAAACAGTGCCACAACTACCACCCTTTAAATTGATTGCTCCAAAATATATATTACGCATTCGTGCATTAACTATTGCCCCTGCACACATTGGACAAGGCTCTACGGTTACATAAATATCACAGTTATTAAGTCGCCAACTTTTTAAGATAGTGCAGGCCTTTTTAATTGCCAATATTTCGGCGTGTGCGTATGCTTGGTTTAATTCTTCCCGTCTGTTATGTGTCCGTGCTATAATTTTACCATTTAAAACGATAACACAGCCGATAGGCACCTCGGCTTTTTTATAGGCTATTTTTGCCTGCGCTAATGCCGATCTCATATATTTTTGCTGTAAATCAAAATTTTCTTCCATAGTAATCCTTATAATTTTATTTATGGTATGTAATATTGTTTAAAATACAAAATGCTCTGTACATTTGTTCTAGCAGTATTATTCGCATCAACCTATGCGGAAAAGTAAATGTTGAAAATGACAATTTTAAATTTGCACGCTGTTTAATACTATCATCAAGCCCGTAACTACCGCCAATTACTAGTGTAATGCAAGAACTACCCTGCACACATACGCTTTCAATTTTTTTAGCCCACTCTACACTAGTAAAAGATTTACCTGAAATATCAAGCACAACCACATAGCCTTTTAAATGCTTGTTCACTTCTTCCGCTTCGGTTTTTAAAACAACATTTATGTCAGCGGTTTTTGTGCATTCAACTAATTCAACAATGTTTAATGTGCAAAACTTACTAAGGCGTTTTACATATTCTTCTTGTGCATTGATATAAAATTTATCTTTTAAATTACCCACGCAAACTATATTTAAATTAATCACATTACCCCCCAAATATAAGTAAATATTGTAATAATACCACCTAAAAATAGTGACGAATAAAGGAAAAATTTTTCTTTTGTATTAACGGTATAACACTCTTCAAAAGCAGGCGGAAATAATTTATCAAAAAATCTTGGTTTTCTAGTATAACTAAATAATGAAGTTGGTGAATATATAAATATTTTTCTCAGTTTTGCGATTTTCTCGCTTTCATTATAATTTTGTGAATTTTGTATATCGTTATTATCTTGATTGATTAAAATATCATTTTTTATATTTTCATTAGCGATAGTATGTCTTTGTAAGTTTTTTAATGTGATAATTAATCCCCAAATAGTAAGCACAATACCTAAAAGCAAAATACCTATAAATAAAAATGCTGTGATTACTCCATATGAACTAACAAAACTTTCAATACTACTATAAAAATCCGCACCTAAAAAGCCTTTTACCTTTGCAAAAGATAAATAAACATTGATAGAGTTATTCATAAAATGAATTATTATTGCTGGTATAATACTACCTGAAATTACCACTGTTGTTGCCATTAAAGCACCCATCACAATAGCATAAAAAGTTTGCATTACGTTTAAATGAATAAGCCCAAATAATATTGATGAAAAAATAATAGCACGCTTAACCCCCAACTGTTTTAATCCGTTCAGCAATAACCCACGGTGAGTAATTTCTTCACAAATTGCCGGCAATAATCCCGTGAAAATTATTGCGACTATAAACGCACTCCAAGTGGTAACAGAATCTCCACTTGATGATGTAGGCGGAGTATAACCAAATAATTGTAAGATTCCACTAAAAAACGATGCAACAGCAATATTTAACAAAAACGCTAAACCGCCTATTAGCACACTTACAAGTATTGATTCAAATTTAATTTTTTTAAATCCAAAATCATTTTTTAGTGTATTGATTGTTTTTTGTTTTTTTATTTTATTAACAAAAAATATCGGGATAAAAAGCATAATTCCAATTTGTGTTATCAATGTATAAACTATATCTAATGTGTTATCATCAAGCCAAACTAAAAAGCCCAAACTCACACTCAATCTAAGCAAAACAAAAAAAACAAGTATAATAAAATATACAAAACTTGCTCTAATTAATTGATTAGTTTTAATTTCGTTTTTAAACATTTTCACCTGCTATTAGTTAAATTATCTAAGAAAAATATGACAATGAACTTATTAGCACTGCAAACCATAAAAAAATTGAAACCGCAAAGCCTATTCGCCAATATTTTTTCGTTGTCGCACTATCCGCTCGTTGTAAATAGTTAATTTGTTCACTTGATATGTTAGTTATTTCTGATACTTTTTCTTGCTCATTAAAAATTGTTTCATCATCTTTAATATTTTTTATTAATATTTTATTTAATTTATTATTTATTTTAAATATACCCCAAATAATAAGGGTGCCCACTATTAACGATAATATTGCAATAATTATGTTTGATGCAGTAAATGTAAAAGTTTCTGCGGTAATGCTATGAGTTAGAGAATATTGTGCATTAATAACTACAATTAAATTATTGACAAAATGTATCAACATTCCCATATAAATTGAGCTAGTAGAATATACAGCATAGCCAAATATAATTCCTAATATAAATTGGTATACTGTTTGTTGCGGGCTTGTGTGCATAAGCATAAAACACAACGCACTAATAAGAACTGCTTTAATAACACCATGCTTTTTAAGTCCGTTTAAAATGGCGCCTCTAAACATAAGTTCTTCTGCGATAGATGGTAAAATGGCCAACACTAAAATCCCTAAAATTAAAGTTCCAGCGCTACCTGTTAGAATAGGAATTTCTCCGGTTATTGTGTAGCCGATATTAATTAAAAATGCATCAACCATACTAATTAAAGGCGAAAATAAATAGACGGCCGTTATACCAATACATATGCCACAAAATATATTAATATAATTAATTTTTTTATTAAGATGAGTAGCGGATTTTATATCTATTTTTTTATAGTGAGAATAAAATATTAAAATCGCAATAAAAACAAGTGAAGTGATAGAACTTAGTACTAATTCACCAAACAATGAACTAGAAAAATTAGCATAATTGCTACCAAAAATATTCATGATTAACCCTAATAGCATTACTATTATCACACCTGCTAATTGCGGAATAATAATTGAACACATAAACATAAACGCACTATCTAACTTTGTAAAATATTTTCGCTTTTCCATTTTTCCTACCTTATGAATTTTTTACCACAAAAAACGCCCCTACCTTATGCTGAGTTGCCACATCTACAAACACATCTTTTCCTTCTTCTATTCCGTTTGCTCGTAAGGCATTTGCCACACAGTTATAACTAATTTCAGGCGTGTTATTTTGTTCGCTTAAATGTGCTAAAACAAATTGTCTGACATTTGTATTTGCCAATTCTACAATAGCCTGTGCCGAAGTTTTATTGGATAAATGTCCTTGCGATGAGAGTATTCGTCGTTTTAGTTGGGCAGAATAATTGGGATTATTGATAAGCATATTTATATCATGGTTGGCTTCTAAAAAAATAATATCACTTTGAGATATTTTTTGCAAAATGTCTTTTGTAATTATGCCTAAATCTGTAACCACACTAATTTTCTTTTGCTGGTTGTAAAGCGAAAAACCAACGCAATAAACCGAATCGTGTTCTACTTTAAAAGGCGATATAGTAATGTCATTAATATAAAAATCCGAATTAAAAAAATCGTGTTCAGTTTTAAAACCGCCAGTCTTATTATGAAGTTCATTCCAAATTAAATTATGTGCGTATACCGGTATATCATATTTATTTGCAAAAACTTTAAGTCCATTAATATGGTCCGAATGTTCGTGAGTTATTAAAATTCCGGTTAATTCCGTAGGGCTTACGCCAATTTGTGCTAATTTATCCTCTGTGGACTTACATGTTATACCTACATCAATAAGCAATTTGGTACTTTCTGTGCCTACATATATTAAATTACCACGACTACCGCTGGCTAGTGAACAAAAATCCATTTACTAAGTCCTTTTAATTTACATAAATTATTTACATTTAAATATATCACAAATTTATGCGTTGTTACAAGTCAATTAAAACAAATACGGGAAAAATAGAGTTTAAATAAACTAATGTTTGACATTTTTTGTTTACAATAGTAAAATAAACCAATTAACACCAAAAGGAAAGGGATATGAAAACGGAAGTAAGAGATTTTGAATGTGTTGTATGCAAGAAAAAAAGCAGGCAATCTTTTCTACATATAACTAAACCCGCTGATAGTACAAGCATAGAGGATAAAGTGAAATTTTTAGATAAAGCAACTTCTTCTATCCATTTACAAAAATGTGCCAACTGTGGCTATATTAATATTGATATAGAAAAACCTATCGTGCCTAATATTAGCGATATCGTACTCACACCAGAATACGCTAATAGCATAGAAGAAGATATTGATTCCGACACATATTACTACGATTATTTAGTTAAAACTTTGCCTGCGATTCCGGAAACATATGCAATATTAGCATATCAAGCATTATTGTATAAACAAGCAGCATTAAGTCTATATTTTGCTACTGATTGTTTAGAAAAAAGTATAGAAAACTTTAAAAAAGATTTGGAAGGCGAAAAATTAGACATCGCAGATAAAGAATTTATTGCTTCTTTAAAATTCCGTATAAAAAAAGATTTAGAAAAAGCCCAAGAATTAGTAGAAAAACATATTTTCGACTACCCCGAAGATTATATAGCAAAATGTATTTCTATACGAATTTATTTAAAAAATTCTGTAAAAAACAGCGGGAAAATACAAAATTTAGTTAATTCAATTAGAAATGATGAGTGTATACCACAAGAAGTAAAAACTTTTATTAATAAATTAATTTTAGATTAACTTAAAAAACACCTAACAGGTGTTTTTAAGTTAAAATTGTATTTGTTTGTTCATTGGTAATACCTTTATTAAATTCTTTTTGATATGCTATATCAGGTGCAACATAAAATTTTGAGCCGGCTTTCATATATTCGTTATTTACTAAATAATTATATCTTTCTTCCGCCATTTTGGGATTTATTAATTTTAAAAAATCAAAATAAATTATAGGCTGATTATGAAGATATCCAACATCTTCAAGCCTATCACCGATTACATTTCTACCATGGTGGTCATCGCTTATTGAAATATGTAATTTAAGTTTTTTTGATAAATGTAATAATGCATTAAATTCTTTATTACTATAATTACGAGTCGTTATTACATTTTCACTCATTGGATTGATATATGAAATAGCAGGATATCCTGTTTCAAATCCGGCAATTCCATAAAGTTGACCATTTGTAATCAATTTTTCTAAAATTTCTATGTTATTTTGTAAAAAGTACTTAGGTCTTGATTTTATTTTTCTTAAAACTTTTTTTGTAAACAGTAAAGGGTGCGCAATCATTACATAACCACCCGCTTCATTAACCATTTTGATAAGATTTTGTGCTTGTAGGTGAGTTGTTCCAGTTGAATTTGGAATACTAATTAATTTTTTTGCGTTTTCAGTTGGTGTATTATACTCTTTTTTGAGCATATGTAAAATTGCATTATAATTGTAATTGTCTTCTACTCTTTTATTTTTGTTTTTTATAATATGATATTCTTTCGCTACTCGCGTAATTTGCGCATCACTAAAAGTCATATCACCATTTGAATTAAGTGTGATTTCATTTAACCAGTGTCTTGTGATGCGTTCTAAATCATTTAAACAAAGTTTACTTAGGACATTTTCAATTTCATAAATTTTTTCTTTTTGCGCGAATATACGTTTTTGCCTTAATAGTTTTTCATCTTCTGTACCATCTATTAATGGCTCTACAATAGGTATATATGAAAGTAAATGAATATTACAGTTAGTAAACAAACAGTTGACTCGTGCTGAAACTTCTGCCGCCCAAATTCCACTAGAATAATTAAATCTATCGTGATCGGTTACAATTAAAAAATCTAGATTTTTCTCCGCAAAACTATGTAACTCATCTAAGGTGTAATTACCATCGGAGATTGTAGAATGTTCATGAATACCAACGGGTTTTAATTCCAACATATTTTCTCACTTTTAATTTATAACTTTAAAAGTATTTTATATAAAAGTGTAACATAAAATGACAAAAAATGCAATGCCACTCTTCATATTTTTGTATACATTAACTTAAAACAAAAATAGACATGCTTTGTTTTTAAATGTTTTCTGTTGCAAATGCTGTTTTTTCTAACTTAAATTTTTCAACATATAGCGGTTCTTCTTTTTTAAACAAAACACTGCATTCATCAATATTATATTGTGCTTTTAACGCATAATTTAGTGTCGGATCTAATTTTTCTAATATATTTGCGTATTTAATACCTTGATTATTACTTACATATCCTATACCTTTTTGAGAAAAACTATAAGAATGGAAATCACTTCCGGCACTTAAATATAACTTATTATTTTCTGCAACTTTGTCCACAACTTTAAAACAAAGATTTGCAAACTGATGCAAACTTCTCTGTTTTTGTCCATCTGCCTTGTACGTTAATTTTGCTGGATATGCACTTTCAATAGCATCAATTCCTTTTAAATCACCAGTTATTAATTCTTGTAAAATTGCACCTAAATTTTTAGCAAAACAGCCATTTAGGTTAGAAATTTCTTTTTCATCTTGCTCTTCTATTGCCATATTAAAAATATCTTTCTCAAAAGAACCTTCAAAACAAGTTTTGTATTTATCTTCTAAACTTTGAAGCGGGTGTGCAAGCACAACTGTACCGCCAGTGGCTTTTATAAAAGTTATTGCATCTACTGCATTAATTGAAGCACCTTCAATTTTGTCAATTCCATCGGTTATTTTTTGAGCATCTTTTCTACCTATTTGTCTATATTTTAATAGTAAATTTATAGCAGAATTCTGATCGGTAATATACCCAAATTCACTGATTATTTTTTCGCGTTCTTCACTATTAAATATAATCTTTCCTTCTGATTTTTCATTAATGTATTCAAACCAATTATACGTTTGATTTGCTTTTTTATTTAAACAATTAGTTTTAAGTAGTTTTTTTAAATGTACAAAATTTTCAGAATTTTCATTTACATTTAACGCAATTAAATGAGCGGTACATCTAACCCCTTTAATATAACAAAAAACAGGTATTTCCACCCCTACAAAAGTTTTAATCTTATCGCCATAATTATGTGCAAGTTGTTTAAGCTTTATGGAATTATCAAAAGCATAATAATCTGTGATGGCAATAGCACTCATATTATTCTGTAAAGCATAGTCATAAATTTCTTGAACATTTAATTTACCATTTTTTGATAAATTTGAATGAATGTGAAAATCAATATTCCCATAATTTTTTTCTTGCATATAAAATCTCACTTTTGTAAAATACTTATGTTATATTTAAATATACCACAAAAAAATATATATTTCAATATATGCATTAAAATTATTGTATTTTTTAATTATTTAATATTTTCTATTACAACTGTACCATTAACCCAAGCGTTGAAAAAACTTGATAAGTCTGCACCGGTTGCTTTTTCAAATGCCGCTACTATATCGGTTTGAGTAGCAATTTGCATTTTATTATCAGCATAATATTGTTTTAAGGCCATGTAAAACTTTTTATCACCTACAAACGAATTAAGATTTTCAAATAACAGCATGCCCTTTGCATAAGCCATATACACATATTCATGGCTTGTTGTATATTCATCTAATGCTCTATTCATACTTGTATTTACTGTGCCAAACACTTGTTTATACACATCGGTAAACAATAAATATGAATCTAGCACATTATTAACAATTTCTTCTATGTCGCGTTCGTAACCAGCATTTAATTTATAAAAAAGTAATGTCGTATATTCAGTCAAACCTTCGTCAAGCCAACCTTCTGTAAATTCATTGTTGCCAACAACGCCATACCACCACTGATGTGCAATTTCGTGTATAATTACATTTTTGTAATCAAGATAATCGGTAATTGCGTCCGAAATATAAACAAGATTAGGATATTCCATACCTCCATGAACAAAATTTGTTTCAACTACACTTAGAATGTGATATGGATATGTGCCTATTAAATCATTAAATGTATTTAACGAGTCTACGGCAGTTTGTAATGAAGTGGTCGCATTTTCATCATCATAATAATAGTATTTTACTGTGGTTTCCCCCACTTCTTGTGATAAAACTTCATATTTACTTGATAACACAAGTGCAAAATCTCTAACTGCCTTTGCTTTTGCGGTTATCGTTTTAACTCCGCTAGTAACATTTTCGGTTTCAATTACACCAGTATTTGCTATTATATAACTTTCTGGGCAAGTAAATGTGACCTTGTAGTTAGCAATTTGCGAATAGAATGGATCACCATTATATGAATACGGCTTTGTGAAAAATTCACCATTTTCATATACACAAGCAATAGGATACCAGTTGCCTAAATTTATTGTATTTGCCCCGTATCCAAATCTATGATTTATATTGGGCAGTGTTAGCATAAATGTTATCTCAATATTGTTAGTCTCATCGGGATACAATTCGCTGGCGAATTCAACAGTTAAAATATTTTTGTCATCACCGCCTACATTTACAGTTACATTATTACCATTTAATTTTACAGATTGTATAGTTATATCTCCATAACTATTGCCATTAGGATATGCTTTTGCTATATCTAGCGTACTAACAGTTTTGTATGTTGCACCCTCCCTAAACGCGTTAGGATATAAATTAAATTTTAAATAATTTAACGGAACATTATAACCATTTATATATTTAATTGTTTCTACCGCCGATATAGTTTGATTTGTATCGTTATATTGTGCCTCAATATTATACGAAGTAATATTTTTAGAATATTTTTTTACTACATCATCAAATCCACAACCACTAAACAGCATTATGCAGATTAAAATTATCATCATCGGTAGTGCAAATCTTTTTTTCATATATTACTCCTGCTTTTATTTATATATAACAAGATATTCTATGCCCGTAATGTTTAGGGTATGCAAAAAACAAACCACTAAAATTAATGGTTCGTCTTAATACATTAAAATTAAATTATTTTATTTTTCTTCGATAGTTTCTTTTGGTATAATTTTTTTGGTATCTTCTGAATACATTTTTGAGCAAAATGAAACATATTCTTTTTCACGAACAATATTATCTTTATAGTATAAATCTTTAAATTCATTTAGTTTAGTTACATACTCTTCTCCAAATATACTTGCCATAAAACCTTGCCAACTTAAATCATAATATCTTTTTGTTCCTATAATTATTAAAGCATAATCTGTTACTTTTACATGAGTATCCCACAATGCTTCATTTTTAGTATTTCCAAAAATAAACTCTATTGCTGGTTCTGTTTTTAAATATCTTTTTAAGTACTCCCTAAATGGTTGCTTATTTTCTGATATATTTTTACTTAAAAATAATCCAACACATTTAGCAAGTTTCTTTTTGTTTTCCAATCTTTGAACAAACATAATTAATTCTCCTTATATTTAATTTATTATATTACTTCTTACAATTTTTGTCAATGCTCATTTAAAATTAGAAACACTATATGAATTTTAAAAATTTTAATATAAAATGTGTTTTGCTCTTTTGGTTTTTGTGTTATAATGCAAATACAAATGTTACTTAATAAATATTTTGCAATCGGAGTTCATCACAAATGGCATTTTGTAAGTTTTCAAGTGAAATAGTAATTGATAACAGCACCAGAGTGGATAATTTATTTATCGACCATTACTTACCGCATGCTCCGGAATCGTGCGTTAAAGTTTATTTATACGGGCTTTATCACTGTGGTCACAGCGATAGCGCCGACAACACATTAGAAAAATTTTCAAAAATTCTTGGACTTTGCGAACAAGACATTTTAGACATTTTTAAATATTGGCAAGAAGAAGGGCTTATTCAAATTTTAAACACTTCTCCAATAGAAATTAGATATATACCAGTAAAAAATGCACTTAACAGCATTAAAAAATATGATCCTAAAAAATATTCTGCATTTAATGAGCAGGCACAACAAATTATACAAGGTAGAATGATTAGTGAACATGAATATGGCGAATATTATGATAATATGCAAGTATTTCATATTCAACCCGAAGCACTACTTATGGTTATGCAGTACTGCATAAATTTAAAAGGTGCCGATGTTGGTTACAGTTATATTTTAACTGTTGCAAAGAACTGGGCAATGCAAGGAATTACTACTAGCGAAACCGTAGAAAACAAACTCAAAGAATTTGAAAATAATATGGGCGAAATTAAAGAAGTGTTAAATGCACTTAAACTAAAACGCCCGGCCAATTTTGATGAAATGCAAATGTTTATTAAGTGGAATAAAGAAATGTCCTTTACACTTGGTGCAATTTTATGTGCTGCTAAAAAATTAAAAGGCAAAGGCGGATTTGAACGATTAGATTCAAAAATGCTAAAATATTATGAAAATAAAAAATTCTCAGCACTAGAAATTGAGAATTATGAATCTGAAAAAAATAACTTATTTAACTTAGCACGCGAAATTAATAAATTAATAGGCGTATACTACGAAAATGTAGAAGCAATCGTAGACAACTATATTACGGATTGGACACAAAAAGGCTATTCTCCCGATACGCTTAAACAAATTGCATCATATTGCTTTAAAAGTAACATACGTACGCTTGATGGTATGAATAATGCAATTCTAAAATTTTATAAACTCGGCATAACTACTATTGAGATGCTAAATGACTATACAAGTGGGGTTCTGGCAACCGATAATTTAATTAAAGAAATACTTTCTACAAGCGGAATAGAGCGAATGGTAACAAGTTTTGACCGCGATTACTACCGCACTTGGACTAATTCATGGCATTTTAATTATGATTTAATCGTATATTCAGCAACACTAGCAAATGGTAAAAGAGAGCCACTCGCCTATATGAATAAAATTTTATCTACATGGCTAAACAACAAAGTTGATACAATAGAAAAAGCAAAATCACAGGGTGCCCCGCAAATTACAGCGGAATATGCTAATAAATCAAAAGTTACAGAAAGAAGTTATTCAACGGAAGAACTAAAAACTTTGTTTGATAATATTGATGAGGTAGATGTTTAATGAATATACTACAAAAAGTTAAAAGTAATATGGAATTATCACGCCAAAACGCCAAGTTAAATGCTAAAAAAGTACTTGATGAAGTACTCAAAAATAATTTATATTACGACTTGTATAAAAAAGAAAATAATTTAGTTGTTAATATTGCTAAAATCGAATTTTTAGAAACAAAGGCAGATAAAGAAAGAGAAGAATTAGAAAATATTAAAAGAAAAAAAGAACAGGTTTTACATGCCCTCAATATTAATCCAAAAGATTTAGAACCAAAATATAATTGTAAACTATGCCAAGATACTGGTTATGTAAACGACAAAATGTGTGCCTGCTTAAAAAAAGCAGTTACGAACGAATTAATAAAATTAAGCGGAATGAATTTAAACCCAGACCGCAATTTTAATAATGTAAATTTTGGTATTTTTTCAGACTCAGTGCGTGCAAATATGCAAAAAATTTATGATAAATTACACACCGTAACACAAAAATATCCTGACACTAAAATTAAATCCGTTTATATTGCGGGCAATACTGGAACAGGCAAAACATATTTATCCGAATGTGTTGCAAATGCGTTTATTGAACGAGGGTTTACAGTATACTACACCACCGCTTTTAATTTAAATAACAACTTTTTAAAATATCATACCACATTTGATGCAAGTAAAACTCAATTCCTATCGCCCGTGTTAGATTGTGATGCACTGTTTATTGATGACTTGGGAACAGAGCCAATACTTAAAAATGTTACTCTAGAATATTTATGGCTAGTGCTTAATGAAAGAATGCAAAAAGGCGCGTTTACATTTATAAACAGCAACCTATTAACCAAAGAATTACGCGACCGTTACGGCGACCGTATTTTTAGTAGACTTATGAATAAATCATCTTCAATTATTTTAAAAATTGAAGGCGAAGATTTAAGATTAAAATCAATAAAATAATATTTATGGCCTTTAATATTAAGCGAGTGGTTAAAAATTGCAAAATATATTGACAAAGAAAGCATTATTATATATAATTCAAAAAGCATGTTAAAAGTATGCTAATGTGGCTTGAGTTTATAAGACTCTATACAATAAATTATTAAAAACAACCACAACTATTTATTATTTACTTTTGTATGCTGATGTGGCTTAGTGGTAAAGCACTGCCTTGGTAAGGTAAAACCAAGCAAAAAGATTTCCAACAAAAACAGTCAAATTTCACATCGTGCTGGTGTGGCTTAGTGGTAAAGCACAGCCTTGGTAAGGAGAAAATGACGACTGAAAGTGACTGAAAAAAATCAAAACTTAATACAATTTGGAGCTTAAAAACTCCACGTGCTGATGTGGCTTAGTGGTAAAGCACTGCCTTGGTAAGGCAGAGAGCGCGGGTTCGAGCCCCGCCATCAGCTCCATTCATAAAAAACCTTGAAATTGTCAGTAAAATAGGCACTTTTAAGGTTTTTTTTTTACATTTTTCAAAAAAAACTAAAAATTTTAGACAAGGATGCGTTCACCTGTGACCATTTTGTCCCCATTTTTTAATTGAAATTTTCATAAAATTAGTAAAGTTTTTATCAGATATTTGTAAAAGTGTAAAAACTGATTTTTTCTGGTCTTTTCTATATCTTTCTATATATTTGGGGACAATTGGGGACAGTAGGTATAAATGGATAAATTGTTGATTTATAATCAAATGTATTGTATAATATAAATATAAAAAAGGAGAATGTAAGTATGGCTCTTTTTAAAAAAGATGATAAATCTATTAATAAGGATTATTCACAAATAAGCGATGTAAACGAGCTTATTAAAAAGCTTGCAGATGAATGTGCGAAAACAGCTAGAAAAAATAAATTTAAGGATATTTTTAATAAAGATACTGATGATTTGTTAGAAGCTGAAATTGCAAAATTTACAAACAGATTTAAAGAGTTAAATAAAAAAGAACCTAACATTATTCAAAAGTGGTTTAGTTAATGGATTTAATAGAAAAGTATTTCGGTAATAAATATTTGATAACCAATATTCTTTTTGGTGCAATTTTCTCATTGCCTTTAACTTTAGGGGGTCTTTTGTATGCAATGGCTTCTGGGCTAAGTGGGGTGCTATAAAAACACTTTAAAAATAAGGCATTTAACGATATTGAAGAAAGTTTTTTTGATATAAGTGCAAACAAAAAAAGTCACGAATTTACCGTAACTTTTTCTGGACAGTCCAATTTTATTTTTAACTATTTCCACTGACTGCTCAGTTGTTTTAAAAATGCTATAAGCCTTATATAATAATAACTAGAGAATTTTCTTCTGCTTTTTAACACCGTATACTATTTTTTAATAATTTTTAACTTTTAAAATATTTTCGTAGACAATTTGTAGATATTTTGTAGACATCGAATAAATTAGATTTAGTAATTTAGTGTTGTGCTTTTAATAATAAACTGATATAATTTCATATATAAATAGTTCAAAAGGTGGCATATGAAATACATATTAGAAAACGAGTTTTTAAAAATAGAAAGCAAAAACAAAGGTGCCGAGCTGACTAGTATTTATTCTAAAAAGAATGATTATGAGTATTTATGGCAAGCAGGAGAAGATTGGGCAAAACATAGTCCTGTTTTGTTTCCTATTGTTGGTGACTTAAAAGACAATAAAATTAACATTGAAGGTAAAGATTACCCAATGACTAAACACGGCTTTGCAAGAGATAGCGAGTTTGAAGTTTATAAGGTAGACAATAACTCTATTACTTATGAGCTTAAGCCAAACGAGTACACCAAAAAACTTTACCCATATGACTTTATTTTTAGAGTTACATATGAGCTAGAAAAAGAGAGCTTAAAAATTAAGTTTAAAGTTTTAAATGCCGACAAAAAGCCAATTTACTTTAGTGTGGGTGCACATCCTGCTTTTAACTGTAATTTAAAAGAAAATGAAAAGTTTAGCGATTATTGCATTGAATTTGAACGTGCAGAAAACTGTGGAAGGTATGTAAAAAATCATACAGTATCAGACATCCCTGAAAAGTTTTTTTATAATACAAAACAATTGGAACTTAACTCAAAAATTTTTGCTAAAGATGCTTTAATATTTAAGGAACTTAAAAGTAAACAAGTATTACTTAAAAGCAAAAATCATAAAAGAGTTGTAAAAATGAATTTTGATAGCCCTTACTTTATGGTTTGGACTAAAAAGGATAAGTTTGTATGCCTAGAGCCTGCATGGGGTGCTGATGATACGCCTACAAGTACAGGCAACATTGAAGAAAAAGAAGGTATAAATAAGCTTAATCAAAACGATCAGTTTGAGTGTGATTACGAGCTTGAATTAAAATAAAAAATAAGTATTGACTTTTATAATGGTAATATGGTATTATGTTATTACAAATAAAGAGGTGAAAATTATGAGCTTAATAGTTAATGAAATTAAAGAAGTTGTAAAAAAGGGTGCTGAAGATATGCAAGCTTTACACGTTACTTTACAAAACATTAAAAAAACATTAAAAAGTGAAACTGCAAAACTTGAAGAAAAAGAAGCAGTTGCAAAAGACTATAGCTATGACTATAAAGATGTTACACAAATAAGCAAGCCAGTTGAAGAGGCTTTAAAAGAGTTTGGTTATGCCAATCATGAAGAGCTAAGAAAAAACGATAAAGAATACGATAAAAATTATTATAACTTTTTAGATTATAAAGAAGAAGTAGAAGTATATGACATTCCGCTTACAAGAGGGGCTGTATTCTACTACAACAACAATCATGATGCAGGATTAGAGCAGTAAAAAAAATATAAAAAAAAGATGCTTAAGCATCTTTTTTTTTGTTTAATTAAGTTCTTGTTCAAAATTTTTAAATAAATAAAAATTCTTTAATTTATCTGGTGCTTCGTGACCGTTATAAACAGTGAATTCAGGGTTTAAACCCTTAAAAAACTCATTGCTTTTTTCAAGGTCATCCGTGTTACTTGTAGGTAGGTCAGTCCTTGCTGGTTTGTTAAGCCTAATAGAGTCACCGCATATAATATTATCCTCAATTAAATAGGTAATGCTATCGTCACTATGGCATGGAGTGTAGTAACTGTCAAGTTTAAACTCTCCAAGGTTAAGCTGGCAATAATTTTCGTCAAGCTCAATAACTTTAGTTTTTTCAGGTATGTTAAAAGTAAGGTCTATCTTGTGCATAGTTGAGCAGTTAAGTGTTGAATCATTAAACAACTTACTTGCATTTTTATGTAAATAAAGAGGTACATCGTACTTATTTAAAACCTCTTCCAAATTTAAAATGTGGTCCCAATGTGCATGCGTTAAAACAAAAGCTAATAGCTGTTTGTCGCCCAAATGTTTTTCAAGTTCAGAAACAGGTATTGATGGGTCAAATAAAACGGCTTTATTATTGTTTGAAAGTAAAACCGTGTTTACAATTAGGTTTGTAATGGGAGATTTATACTTTCTTTTAATTAAGGTTACTTTAATGTTATTCATTAATTAACTCCTCAGCTTCATTTATGTTATCGAGTGCGGTTGTCCAGTTTAAATGGTTGTAATCAACTTGATGTTCCTCATTTAAAATACTTAACTGGTTAGGTCTTTTTCCGCCGTGAAAATCGCTACCACCACTTATTTGTAAGTTGTTAACCTTTGTGAAGTTAAGTAGGTGGTCAACTTGTTTTTTAGTAAAGGTAGGGTAGTAGCACTCTATGCCGTCTACACCTAAGTCTTTTACTGTGTTTAATAAGTCATCAACATCTTTTAGCCTGTACTCGTAGGGGTGAGCCAAAAATACTTTTCCACCAATACTTTTAGCAAAAGATATAAGCTCCTCTGGTTTAACATAAAACCTAGAGTAATCCACATAAAAGTCTGTTTCCTTATTACAAACATAGTCTCTAAAAAAACTTGTTTTATAAGTCATAAGGTCTTCACCTAAAACTTTATGGTTCTCGTCAAAGCTTAACAAGTGTTTAAAAAACTGCAAGCATTCTCCAACATTGTTATCAATTAAAAAGTCGGCATCAAAAGTCAACCCCATTTTTTTGGCATATTACACCTCCTTATATGTTTGTCTTATTTGCCATTCGACAAAGCTTGCTATATTGACAATGTTTCGCTTACCTACTTTTAATAATGGAAAATCCTTTCTTTTCATCATAGTGCTAACATTATCTCTGCCAAGGTTAGTGATCTTCATTAAGTCTTCACAATCTAGAAAGTCTTTATTATATTTGCAACACAATCTTTTCGTTTCTAATTGCACCAACTCTAAAATCTCCATTCGGTTTTGCTCTTGACTTATTCTCATTATTACTCCTTGTAAAACCGAACTTTTCCCAAGGCAATAACATTAAGCCGTATGTTCTTGGATAAGTCCAGTGTAATTTGATAACTTCCTTATTTTTTTGTATTATCTATTTCTTTGTCTGCTGTGCTTTCGGTTTCTTTGACTTCTATGCCGAATTTGGCAAGTTGTTTAAAGATTTGATTGCAACCTGTTGCAGAAAGCCCACTTGCGCCACCAATTAGAATTGCTACAAAAATGTTTGTGGCTGAAATTATTGTGGGGAAAGCATAAAAGCAAACAATCCCAGAAGCAATTCCAACAATGCAAGCAATAATAGGGATTATCCTAACAAGCTTTTCGTTGTCCTTTGCAATGAATTTTTTATAAAGTTCCATTAATGAAAAAACCAGTGATACAATCACTGGCACACAAATTATTTCTAACATATTTTTCTCTCCTTATTTATTAGAATTTTCAATCAAAAAGTTTAGCATTTCTGTTTCAACTTTTTTATAATCGTTTAATGCTTTATGCATTTCACCATTTGTCTTTCCATCTCTTAAAGCAATGGAATTTGCAACTGTGAGATTGCCAACGGCATTGATACTTTTGATGACAAGTTTGTCCTTATCATTTTGAATTTTTTCTCTTGTTTCATCATTCTTTTCTTTCTTTTTAAAATAGTGTTGCAGGAAGTATAAAACCATTCCTGCAACTACCGATGAACCAATACTAATTATTATTGCTATCATTTATTCCCCCTTGTTATATTTGGCTGTGAAGTGCGTTCCAAATTTTACTATATACTTTTCGCCAGATTGATATAGTTTATTGTCAGCAGAACAACACCAGCCGACAAACTCAACATCGTTGTTTGCTGGAAGTGTGTATTCTGTTGCTTCTTTAAACATTAAGTTATCAATATTTGATACATCATCAAGGTCAGTGGTTATTGGCCAAATGTTATCGCCATCAATATCTTTTAATGTTTCCACTTTATGTGCAGAACTTTTTCGTGCTATTTCGGGGCTACCGACAAAGTCTTTTACATTCTGCGTGATTACTATTTGCATACCATCGTACTTTCGTATACGTTTTGCTAGATTATACATAAAGTCTAGTGCTATCGGGAATTTCTCATCTATGAACACATGTGCTTCATCAATAGCAACTATAATTTTTCTATTTGTGCTATGAATATGGTTATATTCTCTATTTTTTATAACTTCATTATCTAGCCATTTAAGGACAAGTAACATTTGTGCATTTGCAATAACATTATTTTTGTTTGCTAGTAATTTTTGAAAGTTAAAACAAACAAAGTTTTCTTGCGGGGCAAAGGTAGTAGCACCATTCCACAAAGATGAGTTTCTACCGCCTTTTTTAAATTTGCTTAAATAGTTAGATAGAACCTTTAAACAACTACGATTGTATTCATCGTTCTCTTTTTCTAGTTTCTTATCTACTAACTCTGCCAAATCTTGAAAGGTTGGATAATCTTTTGCCGTTAATTTGTTTAAGTCCGTTTTGCTTGTTATCTTTTTGTTTTGATAGGTATCTAAAATTAATTTATTAAGAAGTTCCAAACTATCCGCATTGATACCGACTAAAATTAGTCTAAAAAATTCTTCCAAAAATTGTAGGTGAGAGTAAAAGGAATTGTTCGTTCCATCTGCATTTTCATCATCTAACGAATTTATAATTTGAAAAGGATTTATTCTACCATCTTTGCTACTTGCGACATCTAAAACTGAACCTTTTAAATTCTTTGCTAAATTTCCGTACTCATTTTCGGGGTCAAGCACAAACACTTTTGAATTGTTGCTGGCTAGGTGAGCAAGTATTGTTTTTGTGGCATATGATTTCCCACTACCACTTTTGCCGATAATAACCATATTTGAGTTTACTCTTTCATCATTTCTTTTGAAAAAGTCAATAAAAGTAGGTAGTTTGTTCTCGCCAAGTAAAATTCCTTTTTCATCTAGTATTGCATTACTGATAAATGGAAAACACGAGGCTATTGCACTTGAATTTAAGCCACGATTTATCTTCATTCCACCCTTTGTTGTTTGACTTGCTAAAAAGCCCTCTATCTGCCTACCAAACAACTCATTAAATTTAAAGCCAAGTTCTCTTAACTTTCTTCGCACTTGCTTTTTGTTTGTGTTCTGTTTCAACTGGTCATATACTGTTACAATAATGGTTACATCAAAAAATGTTTCATCATCGTTTTGCAAACTTTCAAGCAAGGCTTGTAGTGAAGATAGGTGAGTTTCTTTATCCAACTGAAACGATGCTTTGCCAAGTGTCTTTTGGCTTAATAACTCATTAATAGCATTATCTATTCTTTTAATGGCTTTAAGTTTCTCAATAGGCTCGGCTTTTAAA
>JALOBO010000054.1:6880-9470 GCA_023228225.1 Clostridia bacterium | reverse complement strand
ACGAGATTGCCAAACCTCTTTATAATAAGCGTCTTTATTTCCAATAGTATATTTAGGAATTGTTTTTCCACAACTCCAATTTGTCAAATCCCGAACACCGCTACGATGTTTATAATAATCAGAAGGTTTGTCGTTAACTGATTTTAAAACATAACCTTCAATAAACATTGTTTCTCCATATTTTTTAATATAATCTTCAATTTCATTTAAAGTGACCCAAGACATATAGTTTACATCGTCCTGACCAGCATAATAAGCATAATACCGCGATAACGCATCTTTTGTTGCAGGATTTACATCGATTGGTTCGCCTCTTGGATTTGAAATATACGGCATGTCAAAAATATTTTTTATATTTGACAAAATACCAAATAATACATAATTTCGACTACACGCGACTTCCACAGTTTTAAATTCTACTTTATTATCATCAGTCAAATTACAAACTAAGGCAGATGGTTGCCATTTGCCGCAATCATCTTTAATTTCGACAAATAAATTAATGTCAAGACCCATTTTTAATCACCATTTGTAACAAACTTATTTAACATTTTTAAACACACATCGTTAGGAATAAATTCTCCAGACTCTGCATAACAGCTATACATTTTTCGTGTATCAGACGCTTCAACTGATGTTATACCTATATTCCAAGAACGCGCTTCTTTAAACACATCCTTTTTAAAAGTATTGTACGTTACGTGTCGCCTAAATCGAGTACTGCCACAACTGCTCGCTTCAAAATAATCTGGATAGCCATGTTCAAATTCATAAAAATTAAGTGCAAACTCAAAAGAAAATGAAATCCATTCCCATTCATTTTCTTTCTCACCAAACACTTTAACCGTTGAACAAGGGATTGTTTCAATTTCATTACAAATTGTATAATTATCATAGTCATCAAAATCTTCAACACACCGCAAATAATGTTTTTTTAAGTTTAACTCTTCGTTTTTCATAATACAGCTCCATCTTTTATTTTGTTCATTACTCCTTTACAGCATTCTTCTGGTATAATAGAACCATCCACCATTGAACATCGATACATTCTCAAAAACTTAGAATGCCACGCTATGATTGTAGTAACATTCAATTTTACAACACTGTTTTTTCCAATACCTAATTTTTCAAAATCAACCGTCTCAAGATATTTCTTCTCAAATACAAAGGTTTTAAACTCTTCATATTCCATATTTTTAATTTCAATCGATTTTGAAGTACAATCACCATAATAATCATAAAAACCACAGCTAACACTACAACTATGTGATGTAAAATAATACGTTAACGACATGGAATCACAACTATTTTTGTAATCTATGCTAACACTGCTACAAAATAAGTCATCTAAAAGTAGAACACTATACATTTTATAGCAAATATTTTCACAAACTATTCTTAAATTCTTTTCAATTAATGAAAAAGCATCACTCATTTCTCTTAACTCCAATTCAACTTTCACAGGGTAAAAGCATTTGCTTTATCCAACAAATATTTACAATCAATGTCCGATATAACCCAATCATACTTTGCCATTTCACATATACACAGCGCAACCGGTGTATCATAATGGATAGCTATAACATCCAAATCTTTAATCTTTTTTTAATTCAAGCGCGTGTTCTTTAAAAGCATCGTATGATGACTTTGTAGGTTTGAATAAAAATTCTACACCCGCGACTACATATCTACCATACCAGTCACCCGCATTAAAACGATAAACTAATACCGTTTCAGTCAACGCTTTTTTATATTTTACAACTACTACATCGCATGCCATAACATCCATACTGTGAATATCAAGTCCGAAATCATTTCTTCCGCGCATACGTTTCTTAAAACACGTAGTGTAAAACTGTGATGTTTGTTTACTTTTAATTTCTTCAAGTTTCATTATTGTGCAAGACCTCTCAAATAATTTTCAGCTAACACGTAGCCACCAAATAAAGACATCATTATTCCAAATACACCAATTAATGTTATCATACTTTTGACCTCGGTTGCCACTTACCTTTGTCACAAGCCATACCAAAACACACTGACGCGCCGTTAACATCACAAGACGTATAACCTGAACTATTGCTTAGGGTAGCCTGCTTATGATGGCTACAATCCCCGCAAAATTTGCTTCTCCATATATCTGCTGAGTTTATACCAATTTCTACGTTTTGAGCATCCCATTTGCGCTGGTCACGAATGAATATTTTTTTCCGTAACAATAATAAATCTGAATCACGCATCATAATTCAAAACCTCACTCCGTTGAATGGAATTGAACTTACATGACCATTCTTTTCATAACAATTTAAACGATTGTTTTTAAAATCAACACCATCAAGTTGGGAAAAACGCTGTATCCCCATCATACAATTTGGAACATACACGGTAAGCCCCCAATCTACAACCGCATCTGCTCTAAAACTAATTTTACCTACGGTAAACGCAAAACCATCAAACGTATATGGAATTTTGTTTTGAATCAATTCACGTTCCAAATCAGAATTGAACATAAATAAAATGTTCTTTGATTTGTAATTCGGCTGTAACGTTATCATACATAATAATTACATCTAATACTATATAATGATTT